>LNFE01000077.1 GCA_001464575.1 Acidobacteria bacterium Ga0077553
CCGGGCAGACGCTATCGGCAGACCTCGCCCGGCAGCCGGTCGCTATGCGGGCCATTAGCGCCGGCTACTTAGCCACCCTGCAGGTTCCATTGCGGGAAGGCCAGTGGTTCGGCGAGCAGCGCGCCGAGGCGGTGGTGAACGAAACCTTCGCTCGAACCTTCTTCCCCGAGGGGGGAGCGCTGGGGCAATTGGTATCTCCCGACCGTGGCGCCGACGCCCCGGCGTTCCGCATCGTTGGGGTGGTGCCTGATCTGCCGCGCGAATGGCGCCAAGACCGCCCGATGCCAGAGATGTACGTGAGCCATGAACGGTTGTTCTGGCCGATTCTGCGTTTCGTGGTGCGCGGACAGACCGATGCGGCGGCCCTGCGGCAGGTGTTCCGCGACGTCGACCCGGGTCTTGTTGTGGGGAAGATTGCTCCGCTCGAAAGCCGCCTGCGCGAGGCCTCCGGAGAAGACCGGACGCAACTGGCTCTCGTGTTCGCCTTCTCGATGGTCGCCCTGGCTCTGGCTGCCGTCGGCCTGTATGGCGTTCTGTCGAGCGATGTAGTCCAACGGAACCGCGAGATGGGCATCCGCCTGGCGCTAGGTGCGGCGCCCGGCGATCTGGTTCGCCAGATTGTTCGCAGCGGATTCCGGGTCGCGCTCGGCGGTCTAGTCCCCGGCTTGGGGCTCGCCGTGGCGTTGGCCATCTGGACCCGGGATCGTTTTCCTGTATTGGGAACCATCGACGCCACCTCGCTCAGCGCTGCCTCGACCGTGCTGATCGCCGTGGCGCTTGCCGCCAGCTACCTGCCCGCTCGCCGGGCCGCGCGTGTCGATCCGGTGCTCACTTTGCGGCAGGAGTAGGCGGCATCCAGACGGAGGCCACCTCCTGCAAACGCTGCACGGCTCGCGTCCAATAAATCAGTTCCTCGCCAATCCCGGCCGCCGCCTGCCGCAGCAACTGATAGCTGTCCGGGTCCGGTCGAGCTTGAAAGGCGACCCAGGCGATTTCCACCGCTTCGGCTGCCGTCGCACGCTCCATCAGCAAAATCGCCAGGTCGAGCCAGCTATCGTCGAGATAGGGTGAGCGAATCGCCAACGCAAAACCCTTCTCTGCAACGGCCAGCGCCGCGGCGTCTTCTTTCGCCCGTAGCAGACTCTTGGCTGCCTGCAAGCATTCCGCAGCGTTCCCGGCGACGGCGGCGAGGATGCGGCCCGTTTCCGCCGCTCTCAGCAGAGGATCTTCCTGGGCGCGAGCCCACGCCAGCATCTGCGCCCGCACCTGTTCCCGCTGGTGCCAATGCAGCTTGCGTGGCAAATGCAGCGCTTCCCAGTAGGGCTCAATCGCCTTCCGGTATCGCTCCAGGCCAGCCTCGCCTAAAACATCGCGGTAGTCGTAAGCAGCGTCACGAAAAACCCGCGTTAGGGCGGCCTCCTGCCCCACTTCGACTAACTCAACCGCCAGCGCACTCTGATCGGGCCGCAACTCGGTCGCCGCCTTCAAATGCAATTGGCTGAGTTCGCCGACGAGTAGAATCAGCTTCCCCTTCGGATCGGCATTGTCGCGCAGGAACCCATTCAAAACCCGGACCCCATCCACGCAAACCGCCATCACCACTTCCATGCGGCCGGCGGCGAATTCCGCGGCGAGCGCGGCAATCAAGCCGTCAAAGTGTTGCGCCGCTTCGCGGGCGCGCTTTTGCGGGTTTCGGTTCCGGGACTTAATCAACGTGTCGAGCGTGGCCCGGTACTGCGCCAACGCCACCTCGGGAGGACTCTGCCGGGCCACGAAAAGGTTCAGGCGCTTGCCAAAGTCAGGCAGCGCCTTGGCTGTTGCGACCAACCACGCCGACAGCTCCTCCCGCGGGATCTCCTGGAGCAGCCGCCCCACCGCAGCCACTCCCGGCTTCTTCGCTTTCAGGCGAGTAGGCTCCGCAGGAGGACAAGGTCTTTCCGCATCGCCGCGAAAACCTGTTTCGGGTCCATCGTAATCTTGGTGAGACCTTTGTCCGCCCCGCCCAAGTCGTATTCATAGTGAACCTGCAACGGCCCCCCGAACGCTGCGGCCTTCATCATGGGGACGAATTGGTCGAACCGAACCATCCCCTCGCCGATCGGACACCAAGCCACCCGCCAACCCTTTGGTCCCCGCTCCCACTTGAAGTCCTTTAAGGCAATTCCTCGCGACAGCGGCAGCGCCAGCCGGGAGCTATGGACCCAACCGCCGAGTCCCCCCTCGATGGTCGCGTGGGCGATGTCGTAGTTGAAGCTGACTTCGGATGGTTTCTCGTTCTTCAGCAGCATCCACAAATCCCACATCGAGGCACCCACCTGGTTGAGACCCGAATGCGTGTGATACATTGCCGTCAATCCCAGTTCGCGGTTCAACGCCGCCAGCTCCTTCACCTTCGGCTGGAACTCGTTGAGCTGTTCGGCCAACGGCGGACCAGGATCGCGATAGCGGAAACCGCCCCATCGATAGTGGCGAATCCCGAGCTTGGCGGCCGTGCGCAACACGCTCTCGGCGTGCGGACTTCCCACGTGGACCACGTCCGAGGTAATCATCGTCAACTGCAATCCCGCCCGCTCGATGGCTTCTTTCGCCTTGGGTAGATCCTCGGCGACGCGCTCCGGCGCGACGTGGCCGCCTTTGCGGACCGTGAGGTCAACGCCGTCGAAGCCGATCTCTTTCGCCGCGGCCGCCATCTCGGCCCAGTTCAGAAAATGTAGGTGCTTCGAAAAGACGCACAGCCGGGGCGGGGTGGCGGCGGCCAGCGGAACGGCGGCCGCGGCGGCGGCTAAAAATCGACGACGGCTCACAGACATGGCAGTCTCCATACTGTATCCCAATTTAATCGGCTGGAGCCTTTGCGGGGATGCTATAGTCAGCGTTGCCATGCCGGAAACGGGTCTTCGCTTTCAATGCCAGCCAGGATGCATCCGCTGTTGCGATGTTCGCGGGTTTGTCTATCTCAGCGAATCGGATCTCGTGCGGGCGGCCGAGTACACTGGGCTCACCCCGGCCGCGTTTGAAGCCAAGTATGTCTACCGGACGAAACACCTGCGCCGCCTGCGAAAACCGGCGGACCGGCAATGCCCGTTTTTGGAGCAGGGTGGATGTAGCATTCATCCGGCCAAGCCAACGCAGTGCCGGCTGTTCCCCTTTTGGCCAGAACTGGTCGCCGACCGGGGACTATGGAACGATGCGGGCCGCCGGTGCCCGGGGATTGGCCAGGGCGAACTGATCCAAATTGGAACGGCCATCGAGATCGCTTCCGAAATGGAACGCGCCTACCCGACATTTTATGGTCTCGACTGACAGTTTTTTGGCGTATTTCCGCTGATTTCCTGGCGAAACCGGCCATTGGCAAACAACGTGCAATCACGTGTTTGCCATGCTTGACCGGATTGCAGCCTCGAAAGAACACTACCTCAATCTCCTGAGCGCCCGCCAAAAGCTCGTGGCTTCGAACATCGCGAATGCGGATACCCCGGGCTACCGCGCTAAGGATATCGACTTTCAACGGGAGTTCCTGACCCTGGCCAAGGGGGCCGACCCCGCGGTCTTCGAAACGGATGGACTACCGGTGGGGAACGACGGGAACAACGTCAACGTCGAGGAACAGGCGCGCCTGTTGGCCGAAAATGCCATCCGGTTTCAGTTCGTTTCGATGAAGATCAAGGGCGAATTCAAGGACATCAAGATGGCGTTACAGGATGGACGAAACGGATGAGCCTCTTTAGCTTGCTCTCAGTCAGCGCTTCCGGCATGGCGGCGCAGCGCAAACGGGCCGAGGTGCTGGTCGAGAACCTCGCCAACGCCGAGACGACCCGCACCCCGGAGGGAGGACCCTACCGCCGCAAGGACGTTATCTTCGAGTCCGCGACCGCGGAGGGCCCTTTCTCGGCGGTCTTCGCCTCCCAATTACGGGGAACACCGGGCAACGGCCAAACCATGGAAGGGGTGCGCGTGGCCGAAGTGGTGCAGGATCAACGCGAACCCGAGAAGCGCTATCAACCGGGCCATCCCGATGCCGACAAGGACGGCTATGTCGCCTATCCACACCTGAATCCGGCCGAAGAGATGGTGGACCTGATGAGCGCCAGCCGGGGCTACCAAAGCAACGTGGCCGCGATGGCAGCCGCGAAGGACATGATTCAAAAAACGCTCGACATCATGAGGGGGTAGCGGAACATGCTGGATAAAATCTCCATGCTCGGTCTCAAAGGCATCGCACCCATGGTGCCGCCTTCCCCCGTCGGGGAGACGGAGAAGTCGACCGGCGAGGCCTTTCAGTCGGTCCTGACCGACGCCATCCAAAGGGTGGAAGAGTTCCGGCTTGGTTCGGAGCAGTCCACCAACCGGTTTCTCCGGGGCGAGGAGGAGGAGCTGCATTCGGTCGTGTTGGCCGGGCAGCGGGCCGACGTTGCCTTTGAGATGTTCCTCGGTGTGAGAAATAAAGTGGTCTCTGCCTACCAAGAGATCATGCGCATGCAGCTCTGAAAGTGGCGGCGTAAATCGGAATGAGCGCATACCTCGAACAGATCAAACAGCTCTGGCTCCGGCTGACCTTGCGGCAGCGGATTGTGGTCGGAGTTACGGCCGTCGCCCTGTTGGTAGGGATTCTCTTTGCCTCCCGCCAGCACCGCGAACAGAACTTCAAGCCGTTGTTCCAGAACATGGCGGGCGAGGATGCAGGTCCGGTGGTGAACCGGCTGCGGGAGATGGGCGTCGAGTTCCGGCTGGCTGACAATGGAACTACCATCAAAGTGCCGGCGGATCGCCTGGATGAGTTGCGGGTTCAGATGGCCACCGCCGGGCTGCCCAAGACCGGCCGCATCGGCTTCGAACTCTTCGACAACGCCAATTTTGGCGCCAGCGAGTTCTCCGAGCAGGTCAACTTCCATCGAGCCATTGAGGGCGAGCTTGAGCGCTCCGTCATGTCCTTAAACGAAGTGGAGCAGGCTCGCGTGCATATCACGTTTGCCAAAAACAGCATCTTTCTCGAACGGCGCGAGGCGGCCAAGGCCAGTGTCCTCGTCAAGTTGAAGCCCGGCGCCAAGCTGTCGCCCCAGAACATTCAGGCGGTGACTCATTTGACGGCCAGCGCAGTAGAGGGCCTCGCGCCCGACCAAGTCTCGGTGCTCGATATGCGCGGTAACCTGCTCAGCCGCCCCAAGAAAGAAGATCCCAATGCGGCCGAGCCCTCGGAAGCCATCCTGGCTTACCGGGCGAACCTCGAAAAAGATCTGCTGCGCAAGATTCAGGACACCCTCGAGCCCCTGCTCGGGCCGGAACGCTTCCGGGCGGCCGTTTCTCTCGACTGTGACTTGGCCAGCGGCGACCAAAGCGAGGAAACTTACGATCCCACGCGCTCCGTCATGGTCACCGCCCAACGGTCCGAGGATGGCAGCGGCATTCCCGGACCCAGCGGCATTCCGGGAACGCCCTCGAACCTGCCGCGTCCCACCTCGCGCCCGGGGACCGCTTCCGGAGCGGGAGCTTACCGCAAGTCCGAAAACACCACCTTTCAGACCAGCCGCGTAGTGCGGCGGATTCAATTCCCCCAAGGGCAGATCAAACGGTTGTCGGTGTCGGTGCTGCTCGACCATGCCGTCCGGTTTGACGGGCCCAAACGCGTTCTGGAAGCGCCTTCGGCGGAACGCCTCAAGTCGATCCGGGATGTCGTTGCCGCCGTGGTCGGCTTCCAGGAAGACCGTGGAGATCTGCTCACGGTCGAGGCCCTGCCCTTTGCCGCCAGCTTGGACGCGGGCGAGCCCGTTCCCGTCACCACCCAGAAGCCCCGGGTCGCCTTGCCTGGCTTCATTCCCGACTGGTTGCGGATTCCGCTCGAAGGACATGCGCAATGGCTGGTGGAGCAGTCCTGGCTGCCTGCCCTCATCGTCGCCATCGTCCTGGCGATCCTCTCGGTGCCCGTCCTGCTGGTTCGCAAAGCCGTTCGGACCGCTAAGGCCTTCCGGGCCAAACTGGCCGAAAAGAAAGCCCTAAAGGCGGCACAGGCCGCGGCGATCGCTTCCGGTGAAGCAGCCGCCATCGAAGGAAGACAAGCCGGGGAACTTCCGGCGCCGGGCGAAACCGCCGACTTCGACCCCACCATCAATGAAAGCCGCGATCCGAAGGACGAAATGCGCCGTCTCCGCGAGCAGTTGGCCAAAGAGGCCGAAGAGCGGGACCGGCTTACGCTCGAAGCCATTCAATCTCTGCGGCCAGGTGAAGTGCAGGTGAGCCGCTTGGACATCCTGCAAAAGTTCATCACCGAGGAGATTAATAAAGAACCCGATCGGATGGCTCATATCGTCCGGGCCTGGCTCCGGGAGACCGAGTAAGTGAAGGAGAACACGCATGTCAGCGCCTGATCCCGCCGCCGCAGCCGCCGCACCCAGCCGTCCGAAGTATTCCGGAATGCGCAAAGCAGCCATGCTGATGGTCATCCTGGGTGAAGACACCAGCGCAAAGCTGATGAAGTGCCTTGATGAGGAAGAAGTTCACTTCATTGGCCGCGAAATTGCCCGCATTCCGCATATGAATTCGGAAAGCGCCGAGGTGATCCTCGAAGAGTATTACCAGATGACCATCGCGCACGAATATGTCCTGAAGGGGGGCGTCGACTACGCGAAAAAGATCCTGATGAACGCCTTCTCGCCGGATCACGCGCAATTCCTCCTTGACCGGCTCATGAAGACAATCGGGGTCGACGCCGCCAACTTCGACGCCCTGCAGAAGGCCGATCCGCAGCAACTCGCCAAGTTCATCCACAGTGAACACCCGCAGACGATCGCCCTCATCCTCTCCCACTTGAACTCGTCCCAGGCGGCTGCGTTGTTGAACTCCCTGCCCTCGGAGATCCGGGCCGACGTCGCCCTGCGCATGGCCAATCTTGACCAGATCTCGCCCGACATCATTGCCCGCATCGCCACCATCATCGGTCAGAAGCTCAAGAACCTGGGCGAGCTGAGCCGCGAGTCTTACGGCGGCGTGCGCGCGGTGGCCGAAATGTTCAACCGCCTCGATACGGCATCGAGCAAGGAGATTCTCGAAAAGATCGAAGGCGAGGATCCGGCGCTCGTCGAAACGGTACGCCATCTGATGTTTGTCTTTGAAGACCTGCTGGCCGTGGATCAGGGCGCCATCAAGGAGATCCTCTCCCGGGTCGATCGCAAGGTGCTCACCGTCGCCCTGAAGGGCACGAGCGAGCAGTTGCGCAATCATTTCCTCGGCTGTATGTCGCAACGCGGCTCGGAGATGATGCGCGAAGACATGGACTCGCTGGGGCCGGTCAAGATCAAGGATGTCGAAGCCGCGCAACAACAGGTCATCGCCGTCGTCCGGCAACTCGAGAGCGAAGGGACCATCAGCATGAAGGGCGGCGGAGGCGGCGAGCAGTATGTCGTCTAGGATCATCCGAGGGGCCGCTAACCCGGCCACCGAAGATTGGCTGGTGGTCCCCAATAGCTCGACCGCGTTTGAAATCACCCACGGCGATGCGCAGGGCCGGGAGGATCGCGGGAACGAAGAACTGCTCCAACAGCAGAGCCGTCATATTGCACAGCTGGAGCGTCAATTGGCAACGCTTGAGTCGGATCTGCCCATCCGCATCGACCAGGCCCGCCAAACCGGATTCCGGGAAGGCGAAGCCGCCGGACACGCCAAGGCCCACGCGGCTATTGATGCCGCCATCCATCGTTTTGCTCGTGCCGCCGCCGAAGTTGCCGGCTATCGCGCTGCCTATCGGCGGGAGAGCGAGCAGGATATGGTGAAGTTGAGCCTCGCCATCGCCCGCAAGGTGCTCCGGCGCGAGTTAACCGTCGATCCAGGCGCCCTGCAGGGCATCGTGAAGGCGGCTCTCGAAACGCTGAACGCCGCCGAGGTCTACCGGATCCGGTTGGCCGCACCCGATGCTGCCGCCCTCGAACGGCACATCCAAGCCATGGGGCTGCCGCAGGCCATTGAAGTGATGGCCGATGCCACCCTCGAACGAGGAGCCGTCCTTTTTGAAACGGCCCGCGGCTTAGTCGACGCGGGGGTGCAAACACAACTTGCCGAAATTGAACGGGGTTTCGCCGATCTGGCCGATGCCCGCTGAGGAACCAATAATATGGCCGACCGATTCGACAACACCCTCTATCTCCGTCACTTATCCAGGATGACCACCTATGTCGCCAGCGGCAAGGTGGCTCAGCAGATTGGGCTGCTCGTCGAGTCGGAAGGGCCGGCCGCCGGGCTCGGGGACTTCTGTGAAATCCGTGCGGCGAACGGCCGGACCATTCGCACCCAAGTCATCGGCTTTCGCAGCGGCAAGCTGCTCTCCATGCCCCTCGAGGAGACCGACGGCCTCCAGATGGGAGACCGGATCGTCGCGCGGAGTGAAGCCGCCCGCGTTCCCGTCGGCCCCGCGCTCCTCGGCAGGGTGCTCGATGGATTCGGCCGCCCCATGGATGGCGGCCCCCCCATCGACCCGGCCGCGCTGTATCCGCTCTACGCGGCGCCTCCCGGGCCACTCGCCCGGCCTCACATCACCGAACCCCTCATCACGGGCATCCGCGCCATCGATGGGATGCTGCCCTGCGGCAAGGGTCAGCGCATCGGCCTGTTCGGCGGTAGCGGCGTGGGTAAAAGCACCCTCCTCGGCAGCATGTCGAAACACAATTTCGCCAATGTGAGTGTGATTGCGCTTATCGGCGAACGGAATCGGGAGGTTCGCGGCTTCCTCGAGCATGAACTCGGCGAGGAGGGGCTGGCCCGTTCCGTCGTCGTCGTCGCCACCTCGGACCAGCCCGCCCCGCTGCGCCTCCGCGCCGCCTTCGTGGCCCTCGCCATCGCCGAATACTTCCGCGACCAAAGCAAAGCGGTGTTGCTCGTCATGGACTCGGTCACCCGTCTTGCCATGGCGCAGCGGGAAATTGGCCTCGCTGCCGGAGAACCGCCGAGCCAAAAGGGCTATCCGCCCTCGGTCTTCAACCTCCTCCCGAAAATCTTCGAGCGAGCGGGCAATTTCGAAGGAGGCTCCATCACTGGCTTCTTCACCGTCCTCGTCGAAGGCGACGACTTTAATGAACCCATCTGCGACGCTACCCGCGGCATTCTCGACGGCCACATTATCCTCTCGCGCGACCTCGGCGCCGCCGGGCACTACCCCGCCATCGACATTCTGCAATCGGTCAGCCGCCTCTCCTCGCAGATCGCCACCCCCGCGCAAAAAGAGGCCATGCGCAAGATCCGCGAAGCCATGGCCGCCTACCGGCGCGCCGAAGACCTGATCAACTTGGGCGCGTACGCCGCCGGCAGCAATCCGCAACTCGACGCCGCACAGACCCCCCAGGAGAAAATCAACCGCGAAGGCACCCTGCAGAAACTCACCGCGCTCGCCGCTGAGTTGGGTTAACACTCGTGAAACGCTACCAATTCACCCTGGCTGGCGTCCTCCGGCTCCGCGTTCAACAAACAGAAGCCGCCGAAGCTCAGCTCTCCCTTATGCACCAGGAGCTGCAACAGATTCAGGAACGGCAACAGGCGCTCCTCAACGACCTCCGCCGCGACCAGGCGGACCTCTTCCGGCCCGATCGTCCCTTATCCGGCGAAGACCTCGTCCAGATGGATGAATACCGCCGCTGGGTCACCCTCGAACGCCGCCGCCAGGACCAAGAAGCTGCCGAATGCATCGCGCGGATTCAGGAACAGAACAGAATGGTCCTCGAAGCCAAGCGGAATCAACAACTTCTCGAAAAACTGCGGGATCGCGGGCGCCAACGTTGGGAGGTCGAATCGGCCCGCGAGGAACAGGCGCTCGCCGAAGAGGCATTTATGAGTCAGTGGGGGAAACAGCAAGAGTCGGAGTAGCCTATGCCAAACTAGGGAAACTGCTTTTCTGATTCCCCTATGCGAAAACTGCTTGCTTTGAACCGAGGCGAAATTGCCATCCGGATCCTCCGCGCCGCTAATGAACTGGGCCTCCGCACGGTGGCTGTCTATTCCCAGGAAGACCGTCTCAGCCTTCATCGTTTCAAGGCCGACGAAGCTTACTTGATCGGGGAAGGCAAGGGTCCCGTCCAGGCCTATCTCGATGTAGACGGCATTTGTGCTCTCGCCGCGGAAAAGGGCGTTGACGCCATTCATCCCGGCTACGGATTCCTCAGCGAGAACCCCGCTCTTCCGCGCGCCTGCGAAAAGCACGGCATCACCTTCATCGGCCCCAGCGCCGAGATCCTCGAGATGCTCGGCGATAAGACCGCCGCCCGCACCCTGGCCGAAAAAGCCGGCGTCCGCGTCGTACCCGGCACCGAAAAACCCATCAAGGACCCGAAGAAGGCCGTCGCCGCCGCCGAGAAAATCGGATTCCCCGTAATCGTAAAAGCGGCATTCGGCGGAGGCGGCCGCGGCATGCGCGTTGTCGATAACGCCGCCGAACTCCCCGCCAAACTCGCCGAAGCCCAGGCCGAAGCCGGCGCCGCCTTCGGTAACGATGCCGTTTTCATCGAACGCTATATCCGCCGCCCCCGCCACGTTGAGGTCCAAATCCTGGCCGACAAGCATGGCGAGGTGATGCACCTCTATGAACGCGACTGCTCCGTCCAGCGCCGCCATCAGAAGGTCGTTGAAGTCGCCCCCGCCATCGGACTCGACCCGCGCATCCGTCGAGAACTCGCCGAAGCCGCCGTTCGCCTGGCCCACACCGCGGGTTACTACAACGCCGGCACCGTCGAGTTCCTCGTCGACACCGACACCGGGGAATGGTTCTTCATCGAAGTCAACCCCCGCGTCCAGGTGGAACACACCGTCACCGAGATGATCACCGGGATCGACATTGTGCGCTCCCAGATCCAGATCGCCCAGGGCCTCGCCCTCCACGGTCCGGAAATGGATCTGCCGCCCCAGGATCAGGTGCCACTGCACGGCACCGCCCTCCAGTGCCGCGTCACCACCGAAGACCCCGCCAACGGCTTCGTACCCGACTACGGAAAGATCCAAACCTACCGCTCCCCCGCCGGCTTCGGTATCCGTCTCGATGGCGCCAGCGCCTACGGCGGCGCCGTCATTACGCCGTTCTACGATTCGCTCCTCGTCAAGGT
>LNFE01000078.1 GCA_001464575.1 Acidobacteria bacterium Ga0077553
AACGGCAACCCGGAGGTGAAGGGCAAGAACATCCCCACCGAATACCGGCCCGCCGTCATCCCGCCGCACGATCCCCTGCCCCCGCCCCCGGGCACCCGGCAGTTGCTCGACGAACTGGGCCCGGAAAAGTTCGCCGCCTGGATGCGCAAGGAAAAACGGCTGCTGCTCACGGACACCACGTTCCGGGACGCCCACCAATCGCTCCTCGCCACCCGGGTCCGCACCTACGATCTGCTGGCCATCGCCAATACCGTCTCGCATCAACTCCCGGACCTGTTCTCGCTCGAAATGTGGGGCGGCGCCACGTTCGACGTTACCATGCGCTTCCTCCTCGAAGACCCCTGGCAACGTCTCCGGCTGCTCCGGACCGCCATCCCGAACATCTGCTTCCAAATGCTCCTCCGCGCCTCCAACGCGGTCGGTTACACGGCGTATCCCGATAACGTCGTCCGCGAGTTCATCGCCGGCGCCGCCGAAAACGGCATCGATATCTTCCGCATCTTCGATTCGCTGAACTGGCTGCCGAACATGAAGGTGCCGATGGAGGCCGTCCGGCAAACCAATCGCCTCTGCGAAGGCGCCATCTGTTATACCGGCGACATACTCGACCCCAAGCGGGACAAGTACCCGCTGACTTACTACGTCAACATGGCGAAAGAGCTCGAGAAGATGGGCGCTCATATCCTCGGCATCAAGGATATGGCAGGCCTGCTGAAGCCCTACGCCGCCCAGAAGCTCGTCAAAACCCTGCGCGAGGAGGTCGGCCTGCCCGTCCACTTCCACACGCACGACACGAGTGGTGTCGACGCTGCCGACGCGGCGCTTGCCTCCATGTCTGGCACTACCTCGCAGCCCAATCTCAACTCTCTGGTCGCCGCCCTCGCCAACACGCCGCGCGCCACCGGTCTGAGTCTCGAGGCCCTCAATCGTTGCTCCGATTACTGGGAAACGGTCCGCACTTATTATCTCCCGTTCGATAGCGGCCTCCGCTCCGGCACCGCCGAAGTCTATCTCCATGAAATGCCCGGCGGCCAGTTCACTAACTTAAAGGAACAGGCCGAGAGCATGGGCTTGGGACCTAAGTGGAACGAGATCGCCCGCACTTATGCCGAAGTCAACATGGCCTTCGGCGACATCGTGAAGGTAACTCCCTCCTCAAAGGTCGTCGGCGACATGGCCATCTTCCTCGTCAGCCACGGCCTCACGATGGCCGACATCGAAAAGCTCGGTCCCAACCACACAATGACCCTGCCCAACTCGGTCATCGACATGTTCGAAGGCTCCCTCGGTGAGCCTCCTGGAGGCTGGCCGAAGAAGCTGGCGAACGTCATCCTCAAAGGTGGCAAGCCCCGCAAAGGCCGCCCCGGCGCTCTCCTCCCGGCCATTGATCTGAAAGAAACCGAGGCCGTCGTCGAGAAGAAGATCGGCCGCAAACCAAGCCGCACCGACGTCCTCAGCTATCTCATGTACCCGGACGTCTTCTCCAAATTCGCCAAGTCTCATCAGCAGTATGGCGACCTCGAGGCGCTCCCCACCCCGCAGTTCTTCTACGGCATGAAGCGTGGCGAAGAAATCACCGTGGAAATCGAACCCGGCAAGCTGCTCATCATCAAGTTCCAGACGATGTCGGAGCCCCATCCGGACGGCACCCGCACCGTCTTCTTCGACTTGAACGGCCAGCCGCGCGAAGTTGTCGTCCGGGACCGCAGCCTCCAAGCCACGGTCTCCGCCCGGCCCCAAGCCGACCCGCTGCACCCGGGCCACGTCGGCGCCCCCATTCCCGGTGCGGTATCCTCCGTCGCCGTCGAGGCCGGCCAAACTGTCGCCAAGGGGGACCGCCTCCTCGTCCTCGAAGCCATGAAGATGCAGAGCACGGTCTACGCCCCCGTCGGCGGGAAGATCACCCAGAAGCTGGTCCAGGCCGGCCAGCAGGTGGACGCCAAAGACCTCCTCATCGTCATCGAGTAGTCATGCAACTCTCCTATCAGTTCGCTCGCCGCCTGGCGTTAACCGGCATGGCGGTGAGCGGTCTGCTAGCGGTCATGAAGATTTTTGTCGGCACCCAGGCTCGATCCACCGCCGTGGTGGCGGACGGTTTCGAATCCGCCGCCGACGTCATCAGCAGCGGCCTCGTCTGGCTGGGCCTCACCATCGCCTCCCGTCCGGCCGATGACAACCATCCCTACGGCCACGGCCGCTTCGAAATCCTCACGGGCCTGATGATGGGCATGATTCTTGCCGCCACCGGCGGCGCCATCTGCTGGAATAGTTGGACCAAAATTGGCACCGCGGAACTGCCCCCGCAGGCGTGGGCCATCTGGGCCCTCATCATTTCCATATTCGCCAAGGCCGGCCTCGCCTGGGCCAAACTCTTTTACGGTAAACGGGTAGGCAGCGCTGCCCTGCTCGCTGACGGCCAGAACGACTTCGTCGATATCGTCTCCGGCTGCGTTGCCCTCGCGGCCCTTGGCCTCACCCTGGCCGATCCCGCCCGATTTGCCGAAGCCGACCATCTCGGCGGCGTCGCCGTCGGCGTCATCGTCAGCTTCCTCGGCACCCGTGTCATCCGGGAGACGGCGATGCAATTAATGGACACCATGCCGGAAGACGCAAAGCTAAGCGCCATCCGCCAGGTTGCCCTCTCGGTACCCGGCGCGCTCGATGTCGAAAAGTGCTTCGCCCGCAAGACCGGCCTGCAGTATCACGTTGATCTCCACCTGCACGTCAACCCCGATCTCACCGTCCGGGACTCCCACGTCATTGCCGGCAGCGTCAAATCCGCCATCAAGCGCCAACTGCCATGGGTTCAAAATGTGCTCGTCCACGTCGAACCCGCCGATACGCCCTAATCCCCGCCGCTCTGCTGCGCCGAGGTCTGCGTATTCTCATGCTCGACGTACACCTCGATCGACAGCTGCGCATAGTAGCGCATCGCCAATGGCTTTGATTGCATCAGCACCTCCCGCGCCAAGGCCTTTGCCTCTTCGCTCTCGGCGTGCACCGCCACCGCGCCGGCCCCACCGCGCGCTAGGTCTAAGTCGAGGTCGATGTAAACCGCCTCGGTGCCCACCACCCGCGACAACCCCTCCAGGAATCCGTTCCACAACCCCTTGTTATCCCGGTGCGCCTCGACCAGCTTCACAAACACATCGGGCGCGAACTCCACCACATCCCCTTCCGGAAAACCAGCCTCCAACAAGGCTTTGCCAGCCTCCACCGCCGCATCGCCGCTAGGCACCAGGGCCAGCACATAGTGCATCGGGTAGAGCACTCCAAACGATGAGGAGGAACCCGCAAAACAGTCTGTCATCTTGCTCATGGATATCCCTCTCCATGGAGGAGTATTTGAGAGCTCCGAGTGTTTCAAACGTTACACTGGATTCGAATGATCTCTGTTGATACCCAATTGAAACCGGCGGACCTTCGCGCCGGCCTCGACACCCTCTGGCAGGCCTCGGCGGCCAAGATCCACAGCCTGGAATCCACCTGGAAACCGGAAGCCGGCGCCCCCGTCTTCACCGTCGCCGGCAAGTACACCAGCCGCGGGTGGACCGAATGGACCCAAGGCTTCCAGTTCGGCGCCCCCATCCTCCAGTTTGACGCCACCGGCGACGCCGAATTCCTCGAAATCGGTCGCGAACACACCCGCCGCTACATGACGCCCCACATCACCCACATCGGCGTCCACGACCACGGCTTCAATAACGTCAGTACCTACGGCAATCTCCTCCGCCTCCAGCGGGAAGGCCGCATCTCTCCCAATTTCTGGGAAGAGCAATTTTACATCCTCGCCCTGCAGTGCACCGGCGCCGTCCAGGCCGCCCGCTGGAGCGATACCGCCGACGGCCTCGGCTACATCTACTCCTTCAACGGCCCCCATTCCCTCTTTGTCGATACCATGCGCACCCTCCGCGCGCTCTCCGTCTCCCATCGCCTCGGCCACGTCCTGATGGGCGAAAACGACCGCCGCATCTCCCTACTCGACCGCATGATTCAGCACGCCCGCGTCACCGCTAACCACGTCGTCTTTTACGGCGAAGGTCGCGACGCCTACGACGTTACCGGCCGCACCGCCCACGAGATTGTCTTCAACCGAAACGATGGCAACAAGCGCTGCCCCAGCTCCCAACAGGGCTATTCCCCGTTCTCCACTTGGACCCGCGGACTCGCCTGGGCCATGCTCGGTTACTCCGAACAACTGGAGTTCCTCGAAACCGAACCTGGCGATTTCGCCGAAGTGAAGGCCTTCATGCTCCGCGCAGCGCGTGCCACCTGCGACTTCTACATCGCCCACACCCCCACCGACGGCGTCCCCTACTGGGACACTGGCGCCCCGGGCTTGGCCCGAATGGGCGATTACCTCGGCCGGCCCGCCGATCCGTTCAACGACCATGAGCCGGTCGACGCCTCCGCCGCCGCCATCGCCGCCCAGGGCCTCCTCCGCCTCGGCCGCTACTGCAACGAACCCCGCTACACCCAAGCCGGACTCACCGTCGCCCGCACGCTCCTCGCCGAGCCCTACCTCAGCACCAGCCCTGACCATCAAGGCTTGCTGCTCCACAGCGTCTACCATCGGCCCAACGGCTGGGACTTCATTCCGCCCGGCCGCAAGGTGCCGTGCGGAGAAAGCTCCCAGTGGGGCGACTACCACCTGCGGGAACTCGCCTTGTACCTCGGCCGCCTGATCGACGGGAAACCCTACCTCACCTTCTGGAGCTAACCCTTCAACCGGCAAACACCGCGCGGATCGAGGCCAAAAATTCGGCCTCCTCCGCGCTCACTTTTTCTCCCCGCACCCCCAACAGTCCGCCCTCGCTCGCCGCGTTGGCAATGTCGTTCGCGAACCCAAGCACCCAATCCCGGTAAGCCTCCAGATCACCCGGAGCCTTCTTCTGCACCACGGTCACCGCCTCCCGCAGCCACTCCACCGCTCTTTGCCGCAGCACCAGCCGCGGGTCCACGCCGCGCTCGGCGGACATCACGTCCGCCACCCGCGTCTGCATGGCGCGCATCGCCTCTGGTGCACACATCGCCCGAATGAGCTCATTGTCATGCTGCGCCGCATTTGCCGCCGTGCGCCCGGCCACCAGCATCTCCTTCATCGACCCGACCAGGCCGCTGCTCCCCACCAGCATCATCGCCAGTCCGGCCCCATGGGCGGCGTCGCAAACCACCGCCCACTCAACTTCCGCGAAATCCTCAGGTGTGGCCATCCGCTACTTCCGATCGTAACCCTTCAGCTTCCGGGCCCAGATGTTGCGAAAGCGCACAAACTCGTTATGGTCCTGCAGGCCTAGCGGCTCCTCAGCCGCATGTGCCTTAAACGGCAGGTTCACCTTATGCGCCATCGGCCCGGTAATCTCCTGCCGGTTATGCACCATCACCCCATTAAAGAACACGGTCACAAACGGCGGCTTCACCAGCTTCTCACCTTCAAACTTGGGAGCTTCGAACACAATGTCGTAGGCGTTCCATTCGCCTGGCTTGCGGATCGGATTCACCATCGGCGGCCACTGGCCATAAATGGACCCGGCCTGCCCGTCGGCATAAGTCGGGTCGCCAAAGCTATCGAGAACCTGAATTTCGTAGCGGTTCATGATCAGCACGCCGCTATTGCCGCGGTTCTGTCCCAGCTTCGTGTTGCCCGGCATCTGCATGTATTCAATATGCAGTTGCATATCCCCGAACTTCTCCTTCGTCACCGCGTCGCCCGCCCCAGGAACAATCTCAAAGTAGCCGTTCTCCACCTTCCAGGGTTGCGGAGCCTTTCCCCGTTTGCCCGGAAAGTCCCACTTGGAAAGATCCTTCCCATCAAACAGAATGATCGCGTCCGACGGCGGATCGCCCAGCCTCGCGCCCGGTGTCACCACGACGGGCTTGGGACGGTTCGCGTCGTGAACCCTCCACTTTTGCCCCGGAATCTCCGGCGTGTCCGTGTAACCAGTCACCGCGGTATTGGGCTTTTGCGCGCTCGCCAGCGCGGCCAGAACTACGAAGGTGGCAAAGAACTTCTTCATGATCCGTTAGCTTATCAGACAATATTTGCTATGGAGAATATCGAGATCGCCAAGCTCCTCAGCGAAACCGCCGACCTGATGGAGATCGCCGCCGAAGACGGCTTCCGCATCCGCAGCTACCGCAACGCAGCCGCGGTCATCGAAGGCTATGGCGAACGCCTCGCCTCCGTCCGCACGGACCCCGCCCGCAAACTCACCGACATCCCCGGCATCGGCAAAGGCATCGCTGGCGTCATCGACGAGATCGAAACGCGCGGCTCCTTCGACCGCCGCGACGAGCTCCTCGAACGCTACCCGCCCACCGCCCTCGAAATGCTCCACATCCAAGGCCTCGGCCCCAAGACCATCGCCCTGCTGATCGAAGAGCTCCGCATCACAACGCTCGAAGACCTCGAACGCGCCTGCAAAGAGCAGAAGATCCGCACGCTGCCCCGCCTCGGCGCCAAGCACGAAGAGAAGATCCTCCGCGGCATCGAGCAGTACCGCAAAAGCGCCGGCCGCTATCTGCTCAACTTCGCTGACGCCATGGCCACCGAACTCATCGCCTACCTCGCCGCTACCCCCGGCGTTGAACAGGTCACCCCCGCCGGCAGCCTCCGCCGCGGCAAGGACACCGTCGGCGACCTTGACCTGCTCGTCACCGGCCCCGGCGCCCAAGCCGCGCTCGACCGCTTCGTCGCGCACCCCAAGGTCAGCGAAGTCCTCGGCCACGGCGACAACAAAGCCAGCGCTCGCGTCGGCGTCGAAGGTCTGCAGGTGGACGTCCGCGCCCTTCCCGCCGAAAGTTTCGGCGCTGCCATGCAGTACTTCACGGGCTCAAAGGAGCACAACGTGGCCCTACGTCAACGCGCCCTCAAGCACGGCTACTCGCTGAACGAATACGGTCTCTTCCGTCTCGATGATGAGTCCCGCGTCGCCGGCGAAACCGAAGAAGGTATCTACGCCGCTCTCGGCCTCCCCTTCATCCCCCCGGAGATGCGCGAAAACCAGGGCGAACTCGACGCTCCCGTCCCCGCCCTGCTCGAACTCGCCGATATCCGCGGCGACATCCACATGCACACCCGCGAATCGGACGGCCGCGCGACCCTGGACGAAATGGCCGCCGCCGCCCGCGCGCTAGGCCGGGAGTACATCGCCATCACCGATCACTCGAAGGCCCTCGCCATGGCGAACGGTCTCGACGAAAAGCGCGTTCTCGATTTCGCGGCCCGCGTCCGCGCCCTCGACCACGAAGCCCTCGGCATCCGCGTCCTCAGCGGCATCGAGTGCGATATCCTCCGTGACGGCCGCATGGACCTCGACGACGAAGCCCTTGCCGCGCTCGATTTCGTCGTCGCCAGCGTCCACAGCTACATGAATCTCTCGCGCGAAGAGATGACCGACCGGTATCTCGCCTGCCTCGAGAACCCGTACGTCAAGACCATTGGCCACCCCACGGGCCGCGTCCTGCTCCATCGCGACGCCTTCGTCTACGATTTTGAAACCGTCGCCGCCGCCGCCGCTAAACGCGGCATCGCCATGGAGCTCAACGCCAGCCCGGAGCGGCTCGATCTCCACGCGACGCTCCTCCGCATCGCGAAATCGAAAGGCGTCCGCTTCACCATTTCGACCGACGCCCATCACCCCCGCCACCTCGAAAACATGAAGTACGGTGTCAAAATGGCCCGCCGCGGCTGGCTCAGCAAGGCCGACGTCCTGAACACGCTACCCTATGAGGAATTCCTTTCATCATGGGCAAAATGAAAATCATCAGTAGCAAAGAGCTACTCCGCACCCCGATCTTCTGGGTTACTGAAGATACCGCCATCGATCCCGAAGGCTTCGAAATCAAGCGCGCCATCATCCAGCACATCGGCAGCGCCGTCGTCATGCCGGTAGATGACCAGGGCCGCATCCTGCTCGCCAAGCAGTATCGCCTTCCGGCCTCCAACTACCTGTGGGAGATCCCGGCCGGCCGCATGGATGAAGGCGAAACGCCGCTCCAGGCCGCCAAACGTGAACTAAAAGAGGAGACCGGCTACACCGCCAAAAAGTGGAAGAAGCTGTTCAGCCTCTACATGAGTCCGGGCTTTCTGGCCGAAAAAATGAACATTTTCGTCGCCACCGAACTCAAGGCCGGTCCCACGCAGTTCATGGAGGACGAGCGCATCGAATCAAAGTGGTTCACCGCCGCCGAAGTCGACGCCATGATCCAATCCGGCAAAATCATCGACGGCAAAACCATTGCGGCCTTCCTCGCCTGGCAGCGGTATCAGTAGTTAGTCCCAGTCGTTAATCAGTGATCGGCGGGGGCAGAAAGTCGTAGTCGAGAATCATCTTCTCGCTTAACGCCACCTTCAGCTCCCGCTCCACCCTCGCTAACTCCGGCCGCCCCGCTAAATTCACCAGCTCCGCCGGATCGGCCTCCAGGTCATACAGCTCAATCACCCGTCGCTTGCCGAAGTAAGCCTGCTCATGCGGCGCGCTCAACTTACCGGCCTGGTGCGCCGCCACGATTTGGACCCAGCCCGGATCGCGCGCGGAATCCACCGGCGAATACTCCATCTGTGGCGTGCAGTTATAGATCAGCTTGTACCGCTTCGAACGGACGCATCGCGACAGATCAAACGTCGAGGCCCGCGTCGTCTCGGTGAACGGAGCGTTCCCGTGGTGCAGCCGCGCGCCGAAGATATACTGCCGCGGCCCCGCCGCCGCCCCGCGCAAATGCGCAAGAAAGCTCTTGCCCGACATATCTTTCGGCACCGGCAGCCCAACTGCTTCCAACACCGTAGGCCCCAGATCCTCCCCCGAAACCAGTTCGGCCGAAACCCGTCCCGCCGCCACCTTGCCCGGCCAGCGCACCAGCATCGGCACGTTCAACCCGGAGTCATACAGCGACCCCTTCCCGTGTGGCAGCGCCTGCCCGTTGTCGCCCGCAAAAATCACGATCGTGTTCTGCTCCAGGCCCCGCTTGGCCAGCGCATCCAGCACCCACTGAAACTCCTCGTCCATCCGCGCAATCTCGTCGTAGTGGCGCGCGATGTCCTCACGCACGCCGGGAAGATCCGGCATATGGGCCGGCACCGGCACCTCCTTCGGATCATGCGTGCCGAGCTTGTCCCACGGATGATGCGGGTCGTTGAAGTTCACCCAAAGAAAGAAGGGCTTCCCCTCCGGGGCCTTCGCAAAAAACTGATCCAAAATCTCCGGTGTCTTCGTCCGCGGATTCCCTGTCCGATCAACGAAGTCGAGCCGCTCATGGAACGTCCGCAGCGCATGGCGCTCGTAGATCGCGTTCGTGTCGGTCCCCGCCGCTCCAGGCGCACCATCCAGGTGATAGCTCCGCCGGCACACACCGGTGAAGTATCCAGCAGCGCGCAGGTACTCCGGAAACACCTTCACGTCGCGTGGCAATGGCGAGTTAAACCGGCCCATCCGCGCGGCCACCGGCGACCGACCAGTCAAATACGCTGTCCGCGAAGGCACACACTGCGGCGCCGCCGTAAACGCGCGTGTGAACCGCATCCCTTGCCGCGCAAACCGGTCCAGGTTGGGTGTCTTAATCACCGCGTTCCCGGAAATCCCCAAGTCACGCTGCGTGTGGTCGTCGGAAAGAATCAAAACCACATTCGGCCGCTCCGGCCCCTGCGCCAAGGCCGTTCCGGCCAGCGAACCCAATATCTGTCGACGAGTCATCGCCGTTATTGTATAGCCGACTGGCTCAACAATTCGCGGATCAATCGCGCCAACGCCTTCCCCCGGTGGCTGACCAGTAACTTCCGCTCCGGCTCCGTCTCGCCAAACGTCCCTTCGAAGGGTTCATAGAAAAACAGCGGATCATAGCCAAAGCCATACGGTCCCCGCGCCTCTTCCACGAGGCGCCCCACCACGTCATCCGTGAACGTCCCGAGCAACTTCCCCTGCTGCGCGAGCGCAATCGAACAGACAAACCGAGCCGTCCGGTCTTCCTCCCCCTCCAGCGCCTCGATCACCTTCGCATTGTTATCCGCATCGGAGGCTTCAGGCCCCGCGAACCGCGCCGAGAACACGCCCGGAGCGCCATCCAATGCATCCACCGCCAACCCCGAGTCGTCGGCAAACAACAGGTCATCCGTAAACGACGAGTAGTAGCAAGCCTTCAGCGCCGCGTTTTCGACAAAAGTGGCTCCGGTCTCCTCCGGAGCCGGAATGGTCCCCAAGCCAGACAGCGGTTCCAACTGCAGGCGCCCTCGGCCGTAGTGCGCAAAGATCAACCCGAACTCGCGCAGCTTCCCCGGATTCGTCGTGGCGCAGCGGATGATCACGGCAACGTCACAAACTGCCGTTGCAACTCGATCAATTCGCCGACGCCCTTCCGGCCCAGCGCCAGCAACGCGCCCAATTGGCTATCGTCAAAATCTTCCTGCTCCGCCGTCGCCTGCAACTCCACAAACCGCCCGCCGCTCGTCATCACCACGTTCATATCTACGTGCGCCGCCGAATCCTCCTCATAACAGAGGTCCAGCATCGGCGTCCCGTCCACAATCCCGACGCTCGTCGCCGCTACATAGTGGCGAATCGGATTCCGCTTCACCATCCCCCCGGCCACCAGCTTCTGCATCGCCAACCCCAGCGCCACAAACGCGCCGGTAATCGAAGCGGTCCGCGTCCCGCCATCAGCCTGCAACACGTCGCAGTCAATCAGCACGCTGCGTTCTCCCAGCGCAGGCAGGTCAACTACACTGCGCAGAGCCCGGCCGATCAGCCGCTGAATCTCCATCGTCCGGCCGCTCTCCCGGCCTTTCTTCACTTCACGCGCCGTGCGCGTCGCGGTCGCCCGCGGCAGCATCGCATACTCGGCGGTCACCCAGCCCTTGCCGCTGCCCCGCAGGAACGGCGGCACGCTATCTTCCACCGAAGCCGTGCACAGCACTTTCGTATAGCCGACGCTAATCAGCGCCGACCCTTCGGCGGTCATCAGGTAGTTGGGTTCAATCGTCACCGGACGCATCTGGTCCGGCAATCGGGCATCATGACGCATGAATCAATCAATTCCTATCGCGGTTTCAACATCGCGGAAAATAGTAAGCCAAGCAGCACAATCGCGCCCACAATCACCACAAGGCAAGGAACTGCCACCTTGAGGTCGTCTTTCGTGATGCGGGTTGGCGCTGGGCCCTTGGACGGCTTGGGCTTCGCCATAAAGTTAAGGTTCTCCCGATAGTAACATTAGGGGATGACCCGTCTGCTCTTTGCCCCCCTGGTTTTCCTCATCGGTTGTGGCGGTGCCTCCGCCCCGTCCGTAGTCGAACCTCCCAAACAGGTACGCGGCGGCTGGACCCTAGCCTCCTCAGCGGACCCCACCGAGACCTTCCCCCTCGCCCTCCAACCCGCGCGGGCATGGCGCACCACCTACACCGGTCCCCACGACGTCACCGCCACCTTCTATCGCTTCAACTCCAATACGGAAGCCTTCGAAGCGCTCCAGAAGTGGCAGAAGGCCCCCGGGGAAATCACCTTCCACGATGGCAGCTTCCTCATCGTCATCCCTCCGCAGAATGTTCCTAAACAGGCCACCGGCGACTTCGCCGAAGGCGTCATGGCCGCCATCAACTAGCCTATGCCCCTGATCCGCGAGGAACGCCGCAACGCCGTCGACCGCTTCTTCGACGGGGCCCTCCTCGCCCTGCTCCTCAGCGGCTACTTCGCCCTCGCCTCCTCGGGCGAGCTCGATCCGTTCACCCTCACTATCACCGGCGCCGCCTTCGCCGCCCGGCTCGCTCTCTACGTCTGGCAACGCCGCCTCGAAATCCCCGCCGCCTGGGCCAACGCCGCCGTCATCCTCTACGCGGCGTTCTACCCCATCGACTATGGCTTCGTTTCGCAGGATTTTCTCGCCGCCACCGTCCGCATGATCTGCTTTCTCACGGTCGCCAAGGGCCTCACCGTCGTAACCAGCCGTGACGCTCTCTACGCCGTCCTCATCGCCTTCGCCGAACTCCTCGCCGCCGCCCTCCTCTCGGCCAGCCTCTTCTTCCTCCTCTTCCTGGCGCTCTTCCTCGCCGCCGGCGTCGCCACTTTCGCCAGTTGGCAGATCCGCCTCGGCTCGCAGTACACCCGCCAATCGCTACCCATCGCTAGCGTCCGCTTTCCCGTCCGCCTGCTGGTCACCACCATCACCGCCTCCTTCACCATCCTCTTCCTCACGGTCGGCATGTTCTTCGTTCTGCCCCGCACCGCCCGCGCCGCCTTCCAGAACCTCGTCACCTCCCGATACCGCCTGCCCGGCTTCTCCGGCAACGTCCGCCTCGGCGATATCGGCGCCATACAAACCTCCAGCCGCACCATGATGCACGTCCGCATCGAAGGCCCTACCCCGGAGATCCTCCCCTTCAAATGGCGCGGCACCGCCCTCACCGAGTTCGATGGCCAGCGCTGGACCCAGCGCGGCGGCTCCGAACTCCTCCGCTTCCAGTACAACTCTCTCAGCCTCCCCGTCCGTGGCCCGGTCCGCCGCACCGGCACCCGGGTCCGCTACCAAGTCCAGCACTCGGACAGCTCTCTCGATAGCCTCTTCCTCCTTGGCATCCCGGAGTTCATTGAAGCCAACCTGCCCTCCGTCCTCCGCCACTCCACCGGCGGCCTCCGCGTGGTCAGCGATAACCAGGGCCTGCTCCGTTACTCCGTCTCCGGCTTCTACGACGCGCCCCTCGGCGATGGCGCCCCCTCCCCGTCTCTCGAAGACCGCCGCGCGCTGCTCGCCCTCCCCCAGCTCGATCCCCGCATCGCCCAACTCGCCCAGCGCCTCACCCAAAACGAACCCGACGATTGGTGGCGCGCCCGCCGCATCGAACTGTGGCTCCAATCCAACCTCGCCTATACCCTCGAACTCCCCACCGCGAAACCCACCGACCCCATCGCCCACTTTCTTTTCGAGCGCCGCCGCGGCCACTGCGAGTACTTCGCCTCCGCCCACGCCGTCATGCTCCGGTCGCTCGGCATCCCCGCCCGTGTTGTTACCGGCTTCCAGGGTGGCGTCCGCAACCCCGTCTCCGGCTGGCACGTCATCGCCGCCTCCGACGCCCACAGTTGGGTGGAAGCCTGGATCCCCAACAGCGGCTGGACCACCTACGATCCCACCCCCGCCGGCGGCCGTCCCGCGCATGCCGCGCTCTTTCAACGCCTCTCCCATCTCATCGATGCGGCCGACCTCTTCTGGCAGGAGTGGGTGATGCAGTATGACCTCGAACGCCAGTTCAAGCTCGCCTCCGCTATTGAGAACAACCGCTTCGCCGATGCCGCCGTTCCTTCGCTGAACGTCCGCCTCCTCCGCGCACGCCTGCAGGCCACCGAATGGTTGAAGCGCAACGGCCTCTACCTCCTCGTGCCGATCCTTCTGACTGCCCTCGTCTGGGTGCTCGCCCCGTGGATCCGTACCCGGCGTCAGGAACGCCTCCGCCGCACCCGGCTCAGCTCCGGCGCCGCCTCCCAGTCCGACGCCGCCATCATGTACCGCCAGTTACTCGACCTGCTCGAAAAGCAGAACCTGCGCAAGCCCACTTGGTACACGCCCCTAGAGTTCGCCCGCGTCATCCCGCCCTCAGAGACCGCGAATCTGGTTGCGAGCTTCACCCACGCCTACAATCGCTTCCGCTTCGGAGCCGACCGCGCCGCCGCCCAACAGATGCTGGAACTCTACGACGCGATCGACCGGCAACTCCGCCAGCCCGCCCCCGAGCGCTAAGCCAACCCGCCCAGCACCCCGGTGCTATCGCCGAACGACTCTTCCTTCACGCCCATCCGGTGCATCATCGCCAGATGCAGGTTGCAGAACGGCGTTTTCACTTCCGCCCGCACCCTCCGCCCCGGCCGCAGCGTGCCCTTCGCCCGTCCCGCCAGAATCAGCGGCAGGTTCTCCTCCGTATGCCGGTTGCCGCACTTGAGCGACGAACCAAACAGCACCATCGAGTTTTCGAGCAGCGACCGGTCGCCCTCTTTCAAACTCTTCATCTTTGTCAGGAACCCAGCGAACTGCTCCATCTGCCAGTTGATGATCTTCTCGTACTGCGTCCGTCCCTCCGGCAGATCCCGGTGATGTGAAATCCCATGCCAGTTCCCCTTTACGCCTTCGAGGAACCCGTAGTCCTGGGACGACTGCGCATCGCCCATCATCATCGTCGCCACCCGCGTCGAATCCGTCCAGAACGCCAGTAGCATGATGTCGAGCATTAACTGCAGGTGCTCCTTGTGCGTCGCCGGGGTCCCGGCCACCGGCCGGTCGAGCGGGAACTTTCCTTCGTTGATCCACCGCTTCTGCGGCTTCATCGATGCTTCCAACCGCCGCTCGACGGAACGAACCGATTCAAAGTACTCGTCGAGGCGCGCCTGATCCGTCTTGCTGCCTTTCGCCCGCAACGCCCGCGCCTGCTCCCGCACCAGATCCAGCACGCTGGTCTCATCCCGCTGCAACGAACCCAACACCTCGGGCGACTTCGGGTCGAGCCCCGAAACCACCGGCGCCCGCCGATTCCGGAACAGCCGGTCAAACGCCAACTGCGGCACAATCTCCTTCGGCACCGGCGTCTTCGGATCGGCCCACGACAAGAACGAACCCAGCGCCCGCGGAAACCCGCCGCCCGCCGTATCAATACCCGTCCGTGGCGCGTCGATCCCCAGCTCGAGCGACTGCAGCGGCGTCTCGTGGCCAATCTGCTGCGCGACGATCTGGTCGACCGTTGTCCCGCCGGAATCCAGGTCCCCGCCCGTCGTCCGCTCTACAAACCCACCGGACAGCCAAGCCGGCACCTTCGGCCAGTGCCCGTTGCGGCCCACGGTGTTCTTGTTCCACAAATTCTCAAGCAACAGGAAGTCGTTCTTCAACGGCGCCAGCGCCTGCAAGTGCGGCGTGAATTCGTAGTCCTCGCCGTCCCCCGCCGGCGTCCAGTAGTCCGGCCGCACCCCGTTCGGCATGAACAAACAAGCCATCCGCAGCGGGGGCTCCGACAACCGCTCCACGGCCGCCTTCGGCGCGCCCAACAGGCTCGCCTCCATCCACGGCGTCGATACCGCCGCGCCGATCCCGCGCAAAATTGTCCGTCGTGAAATCATCTTGAACCTCCTACTTGGTTCCCAATAACCGCCGGGGAGCCTTCTTCGCCGGGCCGTGGCTCTCGCTCACCACCGCGTCGCTTTGTGAATTCCGAAACGGGGTACTCAATACAATATCCCGGATCAATGTTCGCGCGGAATAGCCGTCCTTCGCCAGGCTATCCATCAGCCGCTGAATCGTACACTGGTCGCCGTCCTGCAACCCCCGCCCCAGCGCATAGCCCAGCGTCTTGCCCACAATCTGCCGGACAAACTCCTCCTTGCGCTGCAGCAACACGCCCCGCAGCTCCTCCGGGCCGTTAAACTTCTCCCCGCTCGGCAGTGCCCCCGAAGCATCCACCGGCCGCCCGTCGGCTTCTTTATCCCGCCAACGGCCCATCCAGTCGAAGTTCTCAAGGCCCAGCCCAATCGGGTCCATCAGGTTATGGCAGGCCGCGCACGAAACATTCTCCCGGTGCTTAGCCAACATCTCCCGCATGGTCAGCTTCTTGTTCGACGCCTTCACCGCATCGAGCGGCGGCACATCAGCCGGAGGCGGCGGCACCGGCGTGCCCAGCAAAGTCTCGAGCAGCCACGCCCCGCGCAGCACCGGGCTCGCCTCTTTATAGTGCGACGTCATCCCCAGCACCGAAGCCAAGCCCAACACTCCGGCCCGCTTCGTATCCGGCCAATCGACTTTATGAAACCCCGGCCCTGGTCCGAGCTTCACTTTGCCCTCCAGCTCGTAATACTTCACCAGCCGTTCGGTCAAAAACGTATAGTTGCCGTTCAATAAATCGAGCAAACTCCGGTTCGCCGTCAGCAGGTAGTGATACATCAGCTCTGGTTGCTCGCGCAGGTCCGCCGCCGCCTCCGGCGTATAGAAGTGCTGCAGCTCAGTCAAGAGCGGCATCGACCGACCGCCCACCTCCTGCGTCCCGAGCCATTGGCCCATAAACCCGTTGGCGAA
>LNFE01000079.1 GCA_001464575.1 Acidobacteria bacterium Ga0077553
ACAGTCTCACCTTCAGCCGGGGCTCTCATAACATCAAGGCCGGCTTCGACTTCCGCTGGTGGCGTCTCAGTTTCATCAATCGCTCCCAGCCCTCGGGGTCCTTCAACTTCAATACCGACCTGACGAACAATCCCCTCAGCCCGGCCGGCACCGGCTTCGGCATGGCGACCTTCCTGCTCGGCGAAGTCTCGTCCGGTTCGCTCGGCGTCCGCCCCTTCTTCCAGTTCCGCGGCAATCCCTTTGGCACCTTCGTCCAGGATGATTGGAAGGTCACCCGCCGCCTCACCCTGAATCTCGGCGTCCGTTACGACACCAGCTTCGGCGGTACCGAACTGCATAACCGCGGCAGCAACTTCGACCCCTTTACCATCAACCCGGAAACCAACATGCTCGGCGTGATGACCTACGCCGGCGCCGGTTCCACCCCCGCTCAGGTCGTGAATCGCGATACCAACAACTTCGGCCCTCGCTTCGGCTTCGCCTGGGACCCCCGCGGCAACGGCCGCACGGCCATCCGCGGCGGCTATGGGCTCATCTTCTCGATGGTTGAATCCGGCAATCTCAATCCGGATAACGCCAACGCCCTCGGCTTCTCGGTCGATACCCCCTTCGCCTCCGCTCAGCCCGGCATCGTCAGCGCCTTCCGCTTCAGCGCTGGCCCCACGGCCCTCGTGCAGCCGCTCGGCGCCGCCGGCGGCCCGTCGGCCTTCCGCGGCCTCGCCGTCCGGGCCCAGGATCGCAACGCCACCACGCCCTATATTCAGCAATGGAACATGGCCATCCAGCAGGCCCTCGGCGCCGGCTGGGTCGGCACGGCCGTCTACGCCGGCAACAAAGGCACTAAGCTTTTCGGCGCCAACTATAACCTCAATCAGCTCGATCCCGCCTTCTTCAGCCTCGGCCTTCGTCTGCAGGATCAGGTCGACAACCCCTACTTCGGCCAGATCCGCACCGGCCCCCTCGCTGCCGCCCGCGTCCAGCGCCAGCAGTTGCTGCTCCCCTATCCGGACTACGGCGTCGTCTCCACCTGGGCCAACACCGGCCTGTCCACGTCCTATCATTCGCTCCAGGTCACCGTCGAGAAGCGCTACGCCAACGGCGTCTCGGCTCTCTTCAACTACACCAAGAGCAAACTCATCTCGGAAAGCCAGGCCATCGGCGGCGGGGGTGACTCCACTGCCGGCTCCGGCGACTACCGCGTCGGCCGCCTCAACCGCCGCATCGACCGCGCCATCGACGCCGACGACGTCTCCCAGCGCTTCGTCGCCAGCGGCCTTTGGGAACTGCCCTACGGCCGCGGCCAACGCTTCGGCTCGAACGTCAACGCCCTCGTCGACGGCCTCTTTGGCGGCTGGCAGTTGAACGGCATCTGGACCCTCCAGACGGGCACCCCGCTCGTCGTCCGCGGCTCCAACAACTTCACCGGCATCGCCTATCCCGACATCGTTGGCAACCCCACGTTGCCCGCTGACGCCCGCACGCCCGCACGCTGGTTCAACACCGAAGCCTTCGGCAACCCCGCCGATTTCACCATCGGCAACGCCCCGCGTACCTTGCCCAGCACTCGCGGTCCGGGCCTGAACGACGTCAGCTTCTCGTTGTTCAAAACCTTCAAGTTCCGCGAGCGCTTCCGCCTCGAAGCCCGTTGGGAGATGTTCAACGCCATCAACACGGTGAACTACAACCTGCCCAACACCACCTTCCAGCCCAACCGGCCCGCCGCCGGCCAGACCGCCACCAACCTTAACGCCAACTTCGGCCGCATCCTCAGCGCCCTCGAACCGCGCCGCATGCAGGCCGGCCTCCGCCTCGCTTTCTAACCCCCATGAAACCACTGCTCCTCCTGGCCGCCATCAGCTCCACGCTGATGGCGCAGACCAGCTACGACCTCATTGTCTACGGCGGCACCGCCGGCGGCGTCATGACCGCCATTTCCGGCGCCCGTCACGGCCTCAAAACGCTCCTTCTCGAACCCGGCCAACACGTCGGCGGCATGGCCACCGGCGGCCTCTCCCGCACCGATGTCGGCAAGCGCGACGTGCTCGGCGGCCTCGCCCTCGAGTTCTACTACCGCGTCGGCGAGCGCTATCAAATGCGCCGCTACAACGTCCCCGTCGCCTGGTTCTATGAACCCCGCATCGGCGAAAGCGTCCTCCGCGAAATGCTCGCCGAAGCCGGCGTCACCGTCCACTACGGCCACCGCCTCCGCGAGCAATCCGGCGTGCTCAAGTCCGGCACCACCATTCGCGAAATCACCACCGAAAACGGCGCCCGCTTCGCCGCCAAGGTCTTCGCCGACGCCACTTACGAAGGCGACCTTATGGCTCAGGCCAAGGTCTCTTACACCTTCGGCCGCGAATCCTCGGCCCAGTATAACGAGTCGCTCGGCGGCGTACGGGACCGCACGCCCCTCCACCAGTTCCTCGTCGACGTCAACGCCCTCGGTCCCGACGGCAAGCCGCTGCCCGAGGTCGGCTCCGGTCCAGTCGGCAAGCCCGGCGAAGCCGACCAGCGCATCCAGGCCTACAACTTCCGCGTCATCGCCACCAACGTCCCCGCCAACCGCATCGCCTGGCCCAAACCCGCCAACTACTCCCCCGCCCGCTACGAACTCCTCGCCCGCCTCCTCGACGCCCTCACCAAAGCCAAAGGACGCCCCCCGGTCTTCCACGAGCTAACGCTCATCGCCAACATCCCCAATGGCAAAGCCGACTTCAATAATAACGGCGCCTTCTCTTCCGACTACATCGGCAAGAACTATGCCTATCCAAATGGCGACTATGCCACCCGCGCCCGCATCTGGCAGGAACACATCGAATACCAACAGGGCTTCTACTACTTCCTCGCCAACGATCCCCGCGTCCCGCCCACCCTGCAGCAGGAGGTCCGCGAATGGGGCTTGCCGAAAGACGAGTACGAGGACACCGGTCACTGGCCCCATCAACTCTATGTCCGCGAAGCCCGCCGCCTGGTCAGCGACTTCGTGCTCACGCAAAAGGACCTGCAAACCGACCTCACCAAGCCTGACGTCATCGGAATGGGCTCCTACAACAGTGACTCCCACAATCTTCAGCGCTTCGTAAATGCCAAGGGCTTTGCCGAAAACGAAGGCGACATGCAGGTCCCGGTCACTCCCTATCAGATCCCCTTTCGCATCGTTCTGCCCCGTAAGGCCGAAGCCACTAACCTGCTCGTGCCCGTCTGTTTCGCCGCCAGCCATGTGGCCTATTCGAGCGCCCGCATGGAGCCACAATACATGATCATCGGCCACGCCGCCGGGGTCGCCGCCGCCATGGCCATCCGGAACAACCAACCGGTGCAGGAGGTCGCTATCCCGCAACTGCAGCAGACGCTGAAGTCCGAAGGCGCCGTCTTCAACTACCAGCGCTCCCCGCAGCAGGACTCGCTCGACCTCCTCCGCAAGCGCTTCGCCCCGGCCCCCCCGGCCCGTTCGAACCACGAGCTGTAAAAGGCAAAAGGCCGGAAGCAGCTCTCCGCTGCTCCCGGCCTATCCTTCGCTCCAGGAACTACTTGTTCCGGCCGCCACCCCCGCCAGCCCGGCCAACCCCGCCCCCTCCGTCGCCGCGCGAAGCGCCACCTCCGCCGTCTCCGCCCCGGACGCTTCCGCCGCCACCGCCCCCACGAGACATTCCGCCAAAATTACCGCCGCCACCACCACCCGACGATCGCTCCCGCACCACCGGGCCGCTCATCCGGCCCCCTCCGAAGTCGCCGCCACGGCTGCCCCGGTCCGGAATCGTAGAGCGCATCCCGCCGCCGTTCCGTTCCACGGAGCTGCCAAAGGTGCCCCGGTCCGGAATCGTGCGCAAAGGTTCCGCGCCGCCCCGGGCCCCCCCCATTCGGTTCCAGTTGTCGTTGCTCCGCGTGGTTGCCCCGCCGTTCATTTCGCCCCGCGAGCTTCCCCCGAGCCGGTTCCAGCCGCCGTTATCGCCGCCCCGGTTCATCTCGCCCCGAGGCGCCGCGCCAGCGCCGCCCGTACTCTCGCCGCGCGTCCCGGCATTGCCAAACCGCCGCCAACCGCCCGTGTCGCCGCCCCGGTTCATCTCGCCGCGAGTCGCCGCACCAGCGCCACCCGTGCTCTCGCTGCGCGTCCCGGCGTCACCGAACCGCCGCCAACCGCCCGTGTCGCCGCCTCGGTTCATCTCGCCGCGAGTCGCCGCTCCTGCGCCGCCCGTGCTCTCGCCGCGCGTCCCAGCATCACCGAACCGCCGCCAGTTGCCCGTGTCGCCACCCCGGTTCAAATCACTCCGGGTGCCCGTTCCTGCTCCGGTTTCCTGTCCACCCTGATTGAGATCGGCCCGGCTCGCGCCCGCACCAGCGCCGGCATCACCAAAGCGCCGCCAGCTACCCGAATCGCCGCCGCGGTTCATCTCTCCCCGAGTGTTCGCCCCGCCGCCCTGATTCAGATCCGACCGGCTCGCTCCGCCACCCGACTGCTCGGCCCGCGCCCCGCCGCGCTCCATGATATTGCCGCTGCCCGCCGCCAGGTCGCCCCGGCTAACGGTGCCCCGAAATTCGCCATCTCGCCCCGCCGTAGCTCCGTTCTCGCCGCCAAACGTCCGCCGCGAAACATCCTGCATCGCCGCCCGCTGGTTCTCAAACGGCACCCGGTCAATCCGCGAAGGCTGCGACCGGCTGAAGAACCGTTCGTCGCCCCGGCCCGCCCCCGGCTGCGTATTCACCGCCCGGTCGCTCCATCGCAGGCTTTCCCGCCCCGGCGTCGCGGGCAATTGGCCCCGCACAAACGAAGCGTTGTTCAACTGGTTCCGGTCATACCGGATATGGTTCACCGACCCCCGGCCGAAGTCCTGGCCATTGATCACCGTCACCCCATCGTTAAACCGCGCATTCCGGTAAACGTTGGTGACGTTGATGTTCGTAATATTCACGCTGTTGTTGACATAATTCGCGTTCCGGAAGCCGCCGTAGTAGCCCCGGCCATACCACGGGTTGAAGCGTTCAAACGGAGCCAGCGGCACCCAGCCCCAGTTCCC
>LNFE01000080.1 GCA_001464575.1 Acidobacteria bacterium Ga0077553
TCGAGGGTCGGTGGGGTGCAGGTGGTGAGGAGGAGGGCGGCGAGGGGGAGGAGGAGGACGGGGCGCATGTGGGGGCCATGATATCGCGCCGGGGGTGGAGGGTGGGAACGAGGAGAGTTCTGCGAGGTCGAGGAGGTCCTTGGGGCGGCGCGCTTGTTCTTTCTCAGGTCGTCTCGCGAGATCAGGGGAATGGTGAGGTCACCCGCCTGGCGGGGAACGGGCCGGGGCCAGCAGCCTTCGAGCTCGACGCCGGATATCATTTTGCGGACTCTGATGCGCAGGGGAGGGACGCCCATGCGGAGCATGGCGTTCGGCTGTTGAAGGAGAGCGGCGCGTTTACCGCGTAGCCGCCGACGAGGAGAAATCTCACCTCATGGGCGATGAGTAATCTCAAGAACGCCCTGCAGCCGGGTGGTATCCGGGTCGGATCCATAGAAGATCTGCCGCGTCAATTCGAGCGCGACCAGGTGTCGGAAGGCGTATCGGTCGTCGCCACCGAGAGTTGGCTCTTGTCCATGCGAACTTCATCGGGCTCTAGTCTACTGGGGATTCCGCGGCGTTCTCGATGCGAGTAAGATTTTAGTGCTATGCGATGGATTCTGGTTGCGCTTGGCCTGATGACGCCGGCTTGGGCGGAGATGCCCGCGGGGTTGCGGTCGCGGGTGGAGGCGGCGTGCGTGGGATGCCACGCGGGGGCCGGGGCGCAGGGTGGACTGGACCTGCGGGCGTTGCCGTTTACCCTGGACGCGGCGGTGGTGCGGGAGCGGTGGGTGCGGGTGTATGACCGGGTGGAGCGGGGCGAGATGCCTCCGCGAAACGGGGGATTGGCGGTGGGGGAACGGGCGGCGTTTCTGGGGGCTTTGCGGCCGTTGCTGCATGCGGCGGACCTAGCCGATGTCCGGGCGAATGGCCGAGGGCCAATGCGGCGGTTGAACCGGGAAGAGTACGAACAGAATCTGCGGGACGTGTTGGCGCTGCCGGAATTGGCGGTGCGGGAGATGCTACCGGAGGACCGGGAGGCGCACCACTTCACGAAGACCGCGGCGACGCTGGACATTTCGCGGGTACAGTTAACGGCGTACCTGGATGCGGCGGAGGCGGCGCTGCGGCAAGCCATGGTTACAACAGCGGCGCCGCCGCCAGTGACCACCTACCGGGCGCGCGGGAGGAACCTGTTCCCGGGGGTGCGGAGCACGGGGACGTTAAAGTCGATGTTCTTCTTGCAGGGCGACCAGGGGGTGCACGTCGAGAAGGAGTGGGGGACGCCACTGCCCAAGGTGTTTGAAGAAGACCCGGCGTTGGAGATGGGGCTGTTTCGTTCGCCGGGGTGGCCGTACGGGGCGTTTCCGGTGGGGTTTGCGGCGCGGACGGCGGGGGAGTACCGGGTGCGATTTTCGGCGCGGGCGGTGCTGCAACAGGAGGGTTACCGGGTGACGGCGGCGGCGAAGGCGGTGCCGATGACGCTGCGGCGTCGACGGCCGACGAACCATGACATTGCCGAAGATGTAGTGAACGTCGGCGGCATTCTGGAGATTGCGCCGGGGCCGCATGTGTACGAGGTGACGGTACCGCTGGGGGTGGGGCAGACGATTGAGTGGGGGTTGTTGGGGCTGCCGGTGCCGCAGGTGGACGCGGAAGGGAAAACGGGCAGCTACCGGTTCCCGCCGTTCCCGGCGGGGGGCGCGCCGGGCGTGGCGTTCCACTGGCTCGAGATTACGGGTCCGTTAGCGCCAGCGAGTTGGCCGCCGGCGAGCCATAAGGTGCTGTTTGATGAGTTGGGAGTTGACCCGCGGCCGGCGGACGCGGCGGGGGAGGCTCGGCGGTTGCTGCGGCGATTTGTGGCGAAGGCGGGCCGAGGAACTGCGCCGGAGGAGGCGTTGCGGCGGTTTGAGGCGCTGGTGATGGCGCGCATCGCGAAAGGCGAGAGCTTTGCCGAGGCGATGCTGACGGGCTACCAGGCGGTGCTGTGTTCGGACCTGTTTCTGTATCTGCGGGCACCGCGAGAACGGTTTGCCGTGGCGGACCGCTTGGCGCATTTCCTGACGAATTCGCGGCCCGATGGGCAGTTGGGGGGCAGCCGGTGGGAAGACCGGGCGGTGTTGCGACGGGAGACGGAGCGGTTGGTGGCGGGGGCGGGGTTTGAGCGATTTGTGAAGAGCTTTGCGGACTATTGGCTGAACCTGCGGCATCTACGGCGAGATGATGCGGATAAGCGGTTGTACCCGGAGTATCAGTTGGATGAGTACCTGGTGGAGTCGATGGAGCGGGAGACGCTGGCGACGTTAACGGCGCTAGTGCGGGAGAACCGTCCGGTGAAGGAGATGGTGGCGGCGGACTATGTTTACGTGAATGAGCGTTTGGCGCGGCACTATGAGTTGCCGCCGGTGGCGGGTGCGGGGATGCGGCGAGTGGCATTGCCGGAAGGGAGTGTGCGGGGTGGGCTGTTGACGCAAGGGGCGGTGTTGAAAGTGACGGCGAACGGGACGGGGACTTCGCCGGTGTTGCGGGGGGCTTGGGTGATGGACCGGATACTGGGCGAACCACCACCACCGCCGCCGCCCGGGGTGCCAGCCGTGGAGCCGGACATCCGGGGGGCGAAGACAATTCGGGAGCAGTTGGCGCTGCATACGAAGCAGGCGGCGTGCGCGGGGTGCCATGCGCGGTTTGATCCCGCGGGGCTGGCGCTCGAGAACTTTGACGTAATGGGGCACTGGCGAAGCCGCTATCGAGGGACCGCGGAGGGGGAGAAAGTGACGGGCATTGATCCGACGGGGCACGACTTTGGCTATACGTTGGCGGGGGCGGTGGACGCGAGCGGACGGCTGCTGGACGGGCGGAGCTTTCGGGATGTGCGGGAGTTCAAGGGGCTGCTGGCGGCCGAGCCGCGGCGGCTGGCGCGGAACTTGCTGCAGCAGTGGACGGTGTATGCGACGGGGACGCCGGTGCGGTTTGCGGACCGAGCCGAGGTGGAGAGGATTCTGGATGGGTGCGCGGCGGACGGGTACCGGGTGCGGGACTTGTTAGTGGGATTGGTGGGAAGTCCGATCTTTCTGGAGAGTTATTAAGATGAAGAGCTGGACCCGGCGTACGGTATTGCGAAACGTGGGGGTGGCGCTGGCGCTGCCTTGGTTGGAATGCCGGGGGCAGGGCGGGGAGGCGCCGCGCCGGATGCTGCTGGTGGCGAACAACCTGGGGGTATTGCCGAAGCCGTTCTTCCCGGAGACGGCGGGGCGGGGATATACGTTGTCGCCGTATTTGGCAGAGTTGCGGGAGTTTCGGGAGGAGTTCACGGTTTTCAGCGGGTTGTCGCATCCGGGGGTATCGGGCGGGCATAGCGCGGACAACTGTTTGTTGACGGCGGCACGGGGGGCGTTCAAGAGCGGATTCCGGAATTCGATTTCGTTTGATCAGTTTGTGGCGGAGAAGCTGGGGCCGGTGACGCGGTTTCCGTCGTTGAACCTGGGCGTGAATATCGATAAGGGGAACCGGAGCCTGTCGTGGACGCGGGACGGGGTGTTACTGCCGGCGGAAGATAGCGCGCCGAAGCTGTATGAGCAGTTGTTTCTGCGGGGAGATGCCGAGGCGGTGGCGCGGCAGAGGCACCGGTTGGAGAGCCG
>LNFE01000081.1 GCA_001464575.1 Acidobacteria bacterium Ga0077553
CCGGTGATGATTGGGGAGTTTCATTTTGGGGCGTTGGACCGGGGGATGCTGCATGCGGGATTGGGGCCGACTGCGAGCCAGGGGGAGCGGGCGGCGGCGTATTCGGAATATGTACGATCGGCGTTAGCGCATCCGGCGTTTGTGGGGGCGCATTGGTTTCAGTGGGTGGACCAGCCGTTGACGGGCCGGACGCGGGACGGGGAGAACTATAACATTGGGTTGGTGAGTATTGTGGATGAGCCTTACCGGGAGTTACTGGAGCGGGCGCGGGTGGTTCACGGGGAGGCGTATTGGCGGCGGTGGCTGGGGGAGCCGTAGGGACGATGATGGAGAAAAAGATAGAGATTGCGGGCGGAGAGGATGGTCTCGAGCGGGACGAGAGGCCTTGGTTGGTTTACGCGGGTGTGTTGGCGCATCTGCATGAGGAGACGGTGCGGATTCAGCAGTTGGTGGATGAGGAGTTTGGGCAGATTGAGCCGGAGGATTGGGCGGACGAGAACTGAAAGAGGGCAGTGGTGCGGACTTCGTATCAAGACCATGCGACGGCAATGTTAGGCTCGGATTCGGAGGCACATGCAGGCCAAAGCCTGCGTGGTATAATTGAAGTCTGGCAGCGTAAGCTGACTGCTCCTAATTTATCAAGGCGCAAAAGGTGAGCTACCGCTTACCTAGAGGGGGGTCCTGGGAAGCCCTTCATGCGTAACCTCGCCACTACGCATCATCCAAAAGGAGGTTCGCATGGAGTTCATGCTTAACCCCGAGATGGTGCGTGAACTGGCCTCGCTAGTCACGTCCATCACGGCGTTGATTGTCGCTCTAGACGCAATGCGGAAAGGCCGCTGATTGCGATGGGCCCTCGCATACGGGGGCCCTCCAAAGAGACGGCAAAGTCATCCTTTAAGGGAGCCAGCTGCGAGCCGTTTTCGGTCGAATTGGGCAACCGACCGCTGGTTGGTGACGGGCGAAGCTTACCAGTGCCCCATCTTGCTTGCTGCCGTAATTACTCGGCTAGCTTAAGCCGGGGGTCCTTGGCCGGCTATTGGAGCAAGCATGTAGGCGGTCCACCGCCTCTTGGGCCGTCCTTCCTGCGATTTGACTAGACTCCGGTTTAGACCCAAGGATCTCTGAGTTTCAGAAGAGGGGTTTGCTACAGAAAATCTCCGCGGCGACCTTTGCATGGGCAATCGGGAAGACGTGCCGTCTGCTGAGTGTTTGATAGAATCCGAGGCACGATGCGGATTCTGGCGTTGCTGGCGGTCGTGTCCCTTTTGCGCGGGGCGGAGGGCGAGGAGTACTTCGAGCGGAAGGTGCGGCCCGTGCTTGCGACGCGTTGCCAGGGGTGCCATGGGGCGGAGAAACAGTTCGCGGCCCTGCGGCTCGATAGCCGAGATTCGATTCTGAAAGGTGGGATGAAGGGCCCGGCAGCCGTGCCGGGGCAGCCGGAGGCTAGCCTGCTAATCCGAGCCGTGCGGCATCTGGGGCCGAAGATGCCGATGGGGGAAAAATTGCCCGAGGCGGAGATCGCCGTCCTGGAAGAATGGGTTCGGGCGGGGATGGTTTGGCCGGCGGGCGGGAAGCCGGCGGCGGCAGGGTTTTACGACAAGTTGTTGCGGGAGCATTGGGCTTATCAGCCCGTGCGGCCCGTCACGCCTCCGGCTGGGCGGGCGGCGGCGGTGGACCGGTTTTTGGACGCTAAGCGGTCGGCGGCGGGGTTGGCGATAGCCGCTCCGGCGGAACGGCGGGTGCTGGCGCGGCGGGCAGCTTATGTCGTGACCGGGTTGCCTCCGGAGGCGAGGTTGCTCGAACGGTTTTTGAATGACCGGGGGCCGGGGGCTTATGAGAGGTATGTGGAGGCTTTGTTGGCGTCGCCTCGGTACGGGGAGCGGTGGGCTCGGCATTGGATGGACGTGGTTCGGTACGCGGAGACTTATGGGTACGAATGGAACTATGAGATTCAGGGGGCTTGGCGGTATCGGGATTACTTGATTCGGGCCTTTAATTTGGACGTTCCTTATGACCAGTTTGTGCGGGAACATGTGGCGGGGGACTTACTGGCGAAGCCTCGGATCTTGGACGGGCGGAATGAGTCGGTTTTGGCTACGGCTTTCTATCGGATGGGGGAGATGGGCCATGACAACTGCAACCAGTTCCGGGAGATTCGGACGGATGTCGTCGATAACCAGATTGATACCTTAACCAAGGCGTTTCAGGGGGCGACGGTTTCCTGCGCGCGGTGCCACGACCATAAAATTGACCCGATTCCGACCGAGGACTACTACGCTCTGTACGGGATTTTGAATAGCTCGCGGGCGGTGGCTCGCACCTTGGAGACTCAGGCCGCGGTGCCGGCGGGATTGGCGGAGTTGAAGACGGCGATTCGGCAGGAGTTGGCTTCGGCTTGGCTTGGGGGAACCAGGACGTTG
>LNFE01000082.1 GCA_001464575.1 Acidobacteria bacterium Ga0077553
AACAACTCGCGCCAAGCCGCCCCCGGCTCCGCACACACCGATCCCAACGCCTTCAGAAATGGACCCGGCGGCAACGCCGAAATCACCCGCATCACATCCCCCGGACCCGCCCGATCCCCCAAAAACCGCAATACCGCTCCCGTCGGCGCCCCCGCAAACAGTTGCGTGAACAGCCGCGGAGCCAAGTCCGGTTGGTCCCGCAATACCCGCAAAAACAAGGAATCTAGAAATTGCAGCGCATAGGGGTCTCTCGGATGCCCTAGCGGCCGCTGCCTCTCCCGCAACTCCGCCGCGCAAAGTCCCGCCCAGCGCTGTATCCGCTGAAACGCATACCCGGTGCAGGCCCGCGCCCCGCCACCCGCCACCCCCGCCTGCGCATAGGTGGAGCTCTTCCCCCCTCCAGGCACCGCCATCCGGGAATGCCCCGTCCGCCCCATCGGCAACACCCCGGACTCCGTGCGCAAACTCCGGAATATCCCGCCCCCCGTCACCCGCCGCAGCGCGTCCAGCAAAAACGGGTGCAAGGCGGCTGGCGCCGTCACCCCCGGCGAAAACTCCGTCACCTCCACCAGTGCCCGCGTCGCCGAGAACGGCAGGACGTACGTAAACACCATCCGGTGCTCCGGCGTATGACGGAAATCCATCAGCGTCACCTCGCCGCTATCAGATCCGTCACCGTCCCACTCAATCTCCGCCCCCAGGAAACTCTGCCACAGCAGCGCATCCCCCTCCTCGGGCCGTCTCGCCGGCCGCGTATCCACTACGCTGTCCGCCCGGAAGCACCCCTGCGACGTATTCACTACCCACTTACCGCCTTCCTGCCTCACTCGGCCCGCTACCTGCGTCTGGCCCTGCAGAATAACTCGCTCCGACCCTGCAACTGCCTGCAAAGCATCCGTATAAAACTCATGCGCCGGAATCGCGCAGTAAGGTTGGCTCGCGCAGTCGACGCTCACCCCACCCTCCAGCCCCGCCACCCGGAGTCGCGGCCACCGGTATCGCACCAGATCCAAAGCCGCGGTCCCCGGTAACTCCCAGAAACACCAGGTTCGGTCGTTGCAGTAAGTCCTCCGGCTATCGAGCACCAACGTTCGCGGCGCCTCGCCCCCCATCCGCACTAAGTGACGAGCCAGGCTCAGCCCCGCGCAACCCCCGCCCAGGATAATCAGATCGTACTCGTTCGCCATACATACCCCTTCGCAAGACCATCCCGCGCCAGCAAAAATAGGGGGGGAGCCGGCCTCAGCTTACTGCCGGCTCTCCAGGGCAAATCAGCTATCCTACACCGCGGAAGGTTTTGCCCCTCGAGGGATAGCCGCCACGAAGTCCGGTTCTAACTCCGACTTCCGCACCGCGATCATGTAGATCAGGATTCCGAAGCCGGCTTTCGCCACAATATCGGCAATCGTGTATCCCACCTGCACTGCCGCCACCGCCGATCCACCCGTCAAGCCAACCATCGGCAACACGTACACGATCGGATAGAAAAGCCACGAAACTACCGTCACGTACCGGGCAGCGCTCACCAAACCGCGTGCCGCCTCCGGCTGCGAGTCAATCGACTTCTTCAAGCCGATAAACAAGTCGTACACGATGATGAGAAATGGAATCATCGAAAGCGACCACCAGAACCACCGGGTGCCCGGGTCCGGCGAAATCTCGCCAGGGTATCCCAGAATAACCATCAAGGCCGCCAAGGAACCCAACTTCGTCGCTTTGGCCACCGTCTCCGACTGCGATAACTTCATCACCAGAATCAACTCGATCAGCAGCAGCGGCACGGTCAACAACCAATCAACATACCGGTACGCGTCATTGAACGCAATCCCGCTCGAGGCAATTTGGCCATTGACCATCGAGAAAGACTGCGACCACGACGAGGCAATGCGAATGTAGTGATACATCGCGATGAAAGTCACCAAACCGGAGATAGATATAGCCGTCCGGTAGATAAAAGCAACTTGGCCGCGATTTAGAAACAGAAACGCGGTGGCCGCACCCATCACAGCAACCGTAAACGAAAAGGCGTTATAAACCAGTTCGTATTGAAGAGCGGAGATAGAGTCTAACATGAACCCTCCTAAAATTTCGAGCTCTGCCGAGAAGGATTGCGAAACTATGACAACGACTTCTTTTTTTGAGGTCTTCCACTTATGCCGTCTTTGCCTATGCTTCAAATAAGGCAGCCCGCCCGCATCAAACGGCATCAGTTAGACAGCGGCAAAACTCCGCCGGGGGAGTGAGATCCTCCGTGCCCCGCCGTCTGGCGCGACCACCCCAGCCACCACGGCCAGCCCGCCAGCTCGCGGCCCCTGGATGAAATTGTTGAACGTCGCCTAAGGTCTCCCGCGGCAACTGTCGATCCGTACCTGTGGGACTGACCACCGAAAGCGCACACCTCTTCTGCACCGCCGATCCCTCTTCTGCCCTCGAGGCCACCGTCCGCGCCATCCGGCACCAAATGGGCGCCACCGGCTTCGAGGAGTCTCCCGGCGCCGAAGACCGCGTCTTCGTCCTCGTGCCCTCCGTCCACTGGATTTCGATCTACGACACCGAAACCGGGGCGCTCGACGCCCTGGTCCGGTCGTTATCCAAGGCGCTCTCCGCTTCCGTCACCGCCCTGCGCCTCGAGGACAGTGATAAGTACACGGCCCGTCTCTGCGCGGCTGGCAGTTGGGTCGATAAGATCAGCGGCGGCGTTGTCAAGAAGAAGGGCACCGGCAAGCCCGATCTTTGGCGTACCGTCCTCGCCCCCGGCAGTGAGGCCGACGTAGCCCGCGCTCTGCAGGGCCAGGGCACTTTTGCGGAGGAGCCGCTCGGCCATCTGTGCCGAGCCCTCCGCCTGCCTCCGTCGGCCGCCCTGCAGGTAGCCGAGGAGATCAAGGCTGCTCCGCCCGCTGGGGCGATGATTCTCCGTTTTCGCTCGCTGCATCCGAAGACGCCGCCGGGTCCGCCGCGTCTGACCTTGGTCAACCGCGGCCACGCCCCGGAGACGGTAGGCCAGCCCGTGTCTCAACTCTTTATCGCGGTGGCCAACGACGGGCAAACCGCCAAAGGGGTGCGCGTCAAGGTAGCGGGAGAAGCGTTGGCGCAGGGCCTCCTTACCCCGGTGGAGTTGCATGTCGTCACGATCGTGGCGATTGGGGGAGGCACCATGGGAAACCGCGAGACCCATTCCCTTAGCCGGGACGAGCAAGGGTATTTCGTGGACTTGCCGGAGTTGGAACTCCAGGCCCGGATTGACCCGCGCACCGTCCCGCCCGGTGCCGGGGCAATTAAGGCGATGAAGGAGTTTTTCCGCCGCGCCATCTACTTCTATATCGCGGCCCAGGCGACCCGAGTCGGCGGCGGGGAGCTCACCGTCCGCGTCGAGTGGCTCGATGGCATCGGGGCGCCGCTCGAAGTTCCCCTACCCGTCCTCGTCAACGCGCCGGCGTAACCGAACCTCGCCATTCTTCCTGGAAAGAGCGCCTGCTGCCCACCCGGCCAGGCCGGCCGTCTGAGAAACTAAACCGAATGCTGACAGCGGGACCCCTTGGCGCTACCGCCTCGCCCTGCTCGGCCTCCTGTTCACCCTCCTCTTCCTGCAAGCCATTTACGTTACCCTCGTTCTCAGCGCAGCCGCCGCCACCATCACCTACATACTCATCCTTCCCGTCATCCTCACGGCCGTCAAGGTCAACTGGCTCACCATCGGCCTCATCCTCGCCCCTCCCGTCGTAGGCGCCATCGTCACCTTCTTCCTGTTCAAACCCTTCCTCATTCCCCGCCCCCAGCCCGTCCGCGGCTTCGCGATACAACCCAAAGAACAACCCGAACTCTTCGCCTTCGTCGAAGCCCTCTGCCGCTGCGTCGGCGCGCCCCCACCCACGGCCATCGACGTCGACCTCGCCGTCAACGCGAGCGCCGGCTTCCATCGGGGATGGCGTAGCCTCTTCACCAACGACCTCCGCCTCACCATCGGCCTGCCGCTCGCCCAAGGCCTCACCCTCCGCCAATTCACCGGCGTGCTCGCCCACGAATTCGGCCACTTCGCCCAGACCGCCGGCCTCCGCTCCTGGTTTCTCATTCAGAACATCCAGATCTGGTTCCACCGCGTCGCCCACGAGCGCGATCGCTGGGACGACAAGCTCGACAACTGGCGCGAAAACGGCGTCGACTGGCGGCTCCGCATCGTCTTCCATCTAGCCAACGCCTCGGTCGAGGCCAGCCGAGGTATCCTCCGCCTACTCCTCCGCCTGGCCAACCTCGTCAGTTGCCACTTTTCCCGTCAAATGGAGTTCGACGCCGACCACTACGAAGCCCAAATCGCCGGCGCCCAAACCTTCCACGAGACCACCCTTGCCCTGCCAGTGCTCGGCGCGGCCGCCGCCGTCAGTTGGCGCAAAGTCGAAGTGGGTCTCGCGACGGAACGCATCGCCAACAGCTTCCCGTCGCTGGTACAGATGCACGTCCAGGCCTTCCCCAGCGATACGCTGGCGGCTATTCATACCCAAACCCTCGCAGAAGAGGCCGAGCGCTACGCCACCCATCCCAGCCCGGCGGACCGCATCGCCAACGTGCGCCGCAGCAACCCCGCTGGCATCTTTACTCTCGAAGGACCTGCCAGCGAACTCTTCCGGGACTTCGAAGGCCTCTGCCGCCGGACGACGCTGGAGTCGTATCGAGCCTCGCTCGCCGGAGGCCTCCTCGCCGTCGAAATCGTCCCCACGGACCAGTTCGTCGCTGACGTCGAGTACGAGCAGGAGCTCTCGGCCATCCGGGAGTCGCTCCTTCCCCAGGCCCACTGGCCCCACTCTTGGCTCCATTTCGAAAGCACTCCGCCGCTGCCGGACCACGCCTTTGAGGATGACCAGGACTTTGGCAACCTCTTGACGCGGCTGCTCCACCACGAAGGCGGCGTCGCACTCCTCGAAGCGGGGGCGCGCATCAACCCCCCGTCGTTTTACCTCCACGAGAGTAACCTCCCCGCGGCGGCCGCCCAAAGGGACGATACGTTTGTTCAACTGCAACGCACCGCCAGCCAGCTCCGCAGCGGTGTCCACGAACTCATCCGCCAAGTCAGGGAGCAGAACCACCTGAGCCTCGCTGACTACCAGCGCTACACGGCGGTCCAGCCCGGCCTTCTGGATCTCCGCGTCCAACTCACTCGGTTGGAAATCTTGCAGGCCAATCAGGAACACGTACCCGCTCACGCCATGGCGAACGCTCTCGAAGCCCACCGTGCCCGCCTTACTGCTCTCACCGAAACCATCCTCAGTCGGCTCGAAGCCACCGGCACCCTAGGCATTCGCCTCCGCTCCATCCCCGGGGCTCCAGAACTCCGTGCCAGCTATCTCAGCAGGCAGGCGGACACCCTCGGAATCCGCCTGCTCAACCGGGTTCTCGCCACCAGCACAACCTCGGTCGATCCGCCCAGCGAAGCCAGGCAGAAACCTACCGGTTCCTAAAGAACCGGAGCGCGGCTGTGGATCACACGTTCCCCCAGATCGGCTGGCCGCTGCAAACCCTGCAACGCGGGGATCTCCGCCGAGAGCTTTTTCCCACATGTCCGGTCTTGCGGTTCCCCGAGTACCTTCTCAGTAGTCCGCTGCAAAACCTCCGGCGTGAGTTCGTCCAACCGAACCACCTCACCGCAACCATGGGAGGCGAGCGGGATAGCCAACATCGGGACCCCAAGCGTCGAACCGTCCAGCGCGCTGTTCATCCCCGATTGGGTGATCCCCCGCGTCGCCCGCTCGAGCACCTTCCGGTCCTCCAACAGAGGCACAACCGGCGCGCCCGCTCGGGGCATCGAGCCCCTCGCAGGCGCATACCCCCAACCCTTTCCATCACCTCCAGCCGAAACCGCCAAAACCTGGCCTCTCTAAAATCCCGGTGAACGATCTCTCCAGCTTT
>LNFE01000083.1 GCA_001464575.1 Acidobacteria bacterium Ga0077553
GGGGGGTGATTGGCATGACTTGGGGGACGACTTCGTTCTACGAGACGTTGGGGGCGCGGGACGCGGCGCCAATCTTTGTAGCGACGAAGAGTTTGGAGACGGACCGGGCGCGGGTGGCGCGAACGGCGCGCGCGTTTGGGGAGTAGACGGGGCCGCAGGAGAGCGTGGAGCATTTCCAAAACAAGAACCTGGTGCGGGCGCGGGAGTTGGGGCGGATGCACGAGGCGTTGGCGCGGACGGAGGCGATCCGGGAGTTGGGATGGAACCCGGCGGAGCGCCGGTTGTTTAACCAGTAGGCGTATGCGGTGCGGCGGGATGAGGAGTTACGGAAGCCGCAGTTAGTGTCAAGTCCGGGCTTGAACCGGGATAGGAGTTGGATCCGCCGCAGATTCAGTTTGCGTTGAAGCTGAGTTTTTAGGGCTGTCCGTACCAAACAACAGGATTTAAGTCATCAGGGAGGCGCCGCCAAAGCCCCACCAACGTGCCGATAGCCACCAGCTCGGCGCGACACATCGTCTTTCGCAGCCAGTCCATTTGCCCTCGATCCTCTCTTGCGATTTCGAGCACCGGATCAATAAGACACCCGCGGCAAGCCCGAGATAGCGATATTCTATTGCGATGGACGAGACACTGACAGCAACGGCGGAGCCGTTAGCGCCTAAGGCCATCGTCAAGCAATGGAACCTTGTCGAGCGAGTGCTGTTTCGGTTCGTTTTCTGTTATTTCGTCCTGTACACGTGGCCGGCGGCCGGACGAGTCCATTTCCTTCATGGCGTGCCCGGGGGGTACTCCCTTACTACCTGGTTAAGCAAACCGGTGCAAGCAATAGTGCCGTGGATTGCGACGAAGGTCTTCGGGGTTACCGGCACGGCCGCAACCTACTCTCCCACCGGCAGCGGCGACACGACACTCGGCTACATCACGGTGCTGCTGTTTTTCGTACTAGCAGTCGCGGTAACGGCGGTATGGTCTGTGCTGGACCGTCGACGGCCTCACTACGCCCGGTTGCACTTCTGGTTCCGGGTTCTGCTGCGATACACGCTGGCCGTGACGCTCTTCGCTTACGGATTCGCCAAAGTGTTTCCGCTCCAGTTCCAACCGCCGGACTTTCTCCGGCTGATCGAGCCCTTTGGTGAGTTTTCTCCGATGGGCGTGCTTTGGAGTTTCATGGGGGCGTCAGTTCCTTATGTGATCTTCACCGGGACCTGCGAGGTGGTGGCTGGCGCCCTGTTGGTCTTCCGCCGGACTACTCTTCTGGGGGCCATCGTTAGCATGGCGGTCATCGTGAACGTAGTCGTTCTGAACTTTTGCTATGACGTTCCGGTGAAGCTGTATTCGACGCATCTGCTGCTGATGGCGATCGTACTCGGGGCACCCGACCTGAGCAGGCTTTTCGACTTCTTTTTTCGTAACCGGGCGGTGGGGCAGGGCGAAAGCGAAACCTTCGCCTTCTCCGGACCTTCGTTGCGAAGGGCAGCCGTGGTGGGGAAATGTCTGTTTTTCGGCATGATTCTGTTGGGCCATATTCGTGGGGGTATCGATGGCCGGCAGCGCATGGAAGCCGCGCCACGCTCCCCGTTGTATGGACTTTACGACGTGGAATCGTTCGAGCGGAATGGAGTTGCCGAGGGGAAGCCCTCCACGTGGCGCAAGGTGGTGATGCAGTACCCGAATGTTATTGGCGTGCGCACCAACGAGGACGCGGTTCAGTTTCTCCAGGTGAATTTTGACGTGACGCAAAGTGCGGTCACGATCAGGAATCGAGATCGGCTGATCTGGTCGCGTCCCGATCCTGCGCGGGTGTTACTCGAAGGGAAGATGGGCGACACGCCGGTGCGCATTCGGCTGAAGGTGGTGGATGTCGACAAGATGCCGCTGAAGAGCAGGGGCTTTCACTGGATCAACGAGCGCCCGTTCAATCGCTGACCATCGGAAGCACGGCGCGGTCTGCCTGGGCCCAGCGCCCTGCTTCAGACCATCCTCTGCCAAAGTCCGTTCTCCGGCCATGATGGCGACCGGATGTTGCATGGATTAGGGGAAGTTAGCGAAGGTGAGGATTCCTTCGTGGGTGGCAGGGAAGCGGTGGCGGATGGGTTGGTTGGCGTGATCGGGGCGGATGGCGGCTACGAGACTGAAGCGGCGCACTGGGAGAACCGGGTGGGCCGGAAGGGCGGTTAGATACGAGTTGAACGTTAGGCCTTACTTCGCAACCCCTTCGTAACGGAGCCAGTTGCCGTCGAAGGTAACCAGATCCAAATGCTGGTCTTGCGGCGCTCCGGGTAATATCCCTGCGAACTGGACGAAGCCAGCACTTTTCGGACGGCCGTCAGGGTACTCCAGGATCATCCTTGCCACCTCGCGGCCCGTGGTGTCCAATTTCACGGCGTACCGCCCCACCCCCTTTTCGGACCGCGCTACTACGAACCAATGCGTATCCTGAGTACCAAGAAAGTGACCAATGACCGATAAGTTATAGACGACCGTTGGATGAAAGTCTCCAGCCGAAGGGCCTGGGGTCAACCGCGCCTTTTCGCTCTTCGCCTCCTGTACGATAGTCGAATCGATGGGCAGCCAAGACGCGGACGGTGAATCGGGATTTGGCCTGATGACGCGGAAACGCGCGTTCACGGGATCCACCAATACGATGGCCGAAGGAGATGATTGTCCAAAGTGGAGGACACGCGCATCCTCCGAAAAGCTATCCACTCTCGCGGACTTGGCGGTGAGCAGGTTGATCCGAGTGACGGTGATGGACCCATTTTGCTTGTGTGCGGCGATGACGTCCTCTTCAACCAGAGCTAACTGGATGATTCCGCGGATATCGCTGGTTACCGTTTTCTGCGTGTTGTCGTGGAGCGAGAACACATGAAGAACGGAGTTCAATGGAGTGGGCTGATTCCAAACGACGTACTTGTCGCTAAAGGCAACTAGCGAGGAGGGACTGGCCGGGACTGACCGAATGCGGCCCGGATTTGCACCTGCCAGATCGACGACTGAAAACGTCTGAGCGGCATTCTGTGAGTCCATCAAGAGCAGAAGTCCCTGCGACTCCATGGCTCCCGTAACGGCGCGCACTCCACCGGGAGGGAGGGACGACGGTCTCGCTGTAACTATAGGTTTATAACGAGTGGCGGGCTGCTGCGAGTAACAGCAAAGTGCAACGGACAGAGTTAAACAAAACTTCACCAAACTCATGTCCACAGTTTACGGACTATTCCATTGTTGTCAAGCCCAGTGTCGGGACTCTCTTAGTTGCCGGGCTGATAGGTGCGCTTGGCGTTGGCCTTGATCTGTGCGGGGTAAAAGTGGACCTCGCGCAGGTCGCCTTTGACGTAGCGGGTGGCCTGGTCATTAAAGTGGGGCGAGGCGGGATTGCCGCTTTCGCCTCCAGCGGAGATGGCGCGGGCGCGGACCTGTTTGCCGAATTCCACCACGGCGACAAAGCTGTTGCCGGAGGTGCCGTACCACTTCTTCGTGCCGGGCTTGGGGCCGGCGCCGAAGGAGGCGAGTGAACCCCAAACGCCGGAGGTGAAGCCAACGGGGAGGCTGGGCTTGGCGTCGTCGAAGGGGTGGACGATGTCGCCGGTTAAACGCTGGAAGCGGTTGATGTCGCCCCAAGGCGTCTGCCACTTGCCGAACTCCTTTTCGAGGTTGTCGGAGCCGACGGCGAGGGCGTGGAGGAGGATATCGGGCGGGGCGTCCTTAGCGATGGAATCCGCAAAGGACAGGCTGATGGAGCGGCCCGTGTTGCGGCGCTGGAGATCGTTGGCCCAGTAGATGGCCAGAGAGGTGGCGACGGAGTCGATGGACCAGCAGAGGTCCCAGGCCTTGAGGATGGCGATTTGGGGGGCGAGCTTGGCCTTGAGCGGGTTTGCGGCGGGGGTGTTGTCCCAGGCTTTGATCAGCGCGGGGATGGGCTTTTCGAACCAAGGCAGGTAAGAATCGTAGGCGGCGGCGAGGAGCGAATCGACAGTGAAGTTCTTGACGCCGTCGAGGACCTTGATGGCGTGGAGGCCCCGGGGGGATTCGACGCCGCGCTCGACGTAGGCGGGGAAGTTCTCCTTCTTGGGGGAGTTGGGGCCGGCGGCGGACCAGGGGCTGTTGTTGGCGTTGTAGACCCAGCCGGAGGCGGGGTTGATGACTTCGGGCAGGTCGGTGAGGGCGTGGAGCGGGCCCCAATCGGTGGCGGGGTTTTTTCCGTCGACGGGCTTGGTCCAGTCGAATTGAGGGTCGCGCGTGGGGAGGAAGTTGCCGTGGTAGTAGGCGATGGCGCCGTCGGCGTCGGCGTAGAGGGTGTTGTTGGAGGAGTTGGTTTTGAGCTCCATGGTTTCGCGGAAGGCTTTGTGGTTGCGGGCCTTGGTGCGGAGGTAGGACTGGGAGAGGGCCTTGACCGGCTCGTCCATGACGGTGCGGTAGGTGGTGAAGGTTTTGCGGGCGAGGCCGGTGGGCGTTTTGTAGGCGAGGGTGACGGTTTCGGTGAGGACGGGGCGGGTGGTGGTGCCGTGTGTATAAACGTGTCCGGTGGGGGTCTTTTCGACGGTTTCGCGGAACTCGTCGATAACGTCCACGCCGGAGGAGGTGTGCATCCAGCCGGCGCGGTCGTTGAAGCCTTGATAGATGAAGAACTGGCCCCAGGTGGAGGCGCCGTAGGCGTTGAGGCCTTCCTTCGAGGTCATCTGGAGTTCGGAGCGGAAGAAGAAGGAGGTGTGGGGGTTGATGAGGAGGAGGGCGCGTTTGTTGGTGGTGTTGGCGGGGGCGATGGCGATGCCGTTGGAGCCGCGGGGTTCGGTATCGGGGAAGGGCTCATAGGCGGCGAGGGATTGGGCGCCATCGCCGTAGAAGGCCTGGAGCTCGCGGAGGTTGATGCGTTCGATGTCGCCGCCGATGCTGCCTTCGGTGAAGCTGAGGGCCATCCAGGGTTCGAAGCGGGTGAGGACGCGGGGCTTGGTTTCGGGGTGGGTGTGGAGGTAGTAGTTGAGGCCGTCGGCGAAGGCGTCCATGAGCTTTTTGAGCCAGGCGGGGCTGGCGGCGTAGTGAGCTTGGAGCTTGGCGGGGCTGACGTAGAGGCGGGCGCGGAGGTCCTGATAGAGCTTGGCTTCGCCTTCGGCTTCGGCGGTGCGGCCGAGGGCGGTGAGGTAGTTGGCTTCGATGCGGGGGAAGTCGTCTTCGGCCTGGGCGTAGAGGGCGCCGAAGACGGCGTCGGCGTCGGTTTTGCCGGAGACGTGGGCGATGCCCCAGTTGTCGCGGGTGATGGTGATTTGTTTGGCCTGCCGTTGCCAGCGGGCGAGTTCGGCGGGATCGGGGGCGGCGAGGAGGAGGGCGGGGAGGAGGAGCGGGAGGAGTAAGCGGGGCGCGAGCATCGTTTTTCGATCTTAGCTCATGCCCCGCGGGGAGGAAGGGTCAGGCGGGTTTGTATTCGGCGTTGGCGCGGTCGATCATGGCGCGGATCCAGGCGACGGTATAGCCAACGGCGACGCGGGGGCCACCGACCATAGTGGGGAAGTGGTCGCCGATGACGATGCCATCGAAGTTGACTTCGCGGAGCGCTTTCATGGCGGCGTACATGTCGTAGTAGCCGTTGTCGACGAAGGTTTCGACAAAGTGGGGCAGGGGGGCAGACATGTTGCGCATGTGGACCTTCCATATTTTGCCGCGTTCGCCGAAGTATTTGATGGCGGTGACGACGTCGGCGCCCATGAGTTCGCCGCCTTCGAGCCAGGTGCCGATACAGAAGCAGACGCCGACGTGGGTGGAGTTGGCCATTTCGAGGGCGCGTTTGTAGCCTTCGAAGGTGCCGAAGATGTGGCGCGGGACGCCGGCGAGCATGGGGACGGGCGGATCGTCCGGGTGGATGCCGATGAAGACGTTGTTTTCCTCGGCGACGGGGGCGACTTTGCGGATGAAGTACTCGTAGTTATCCCAGAGTTCCTGTTCGGTGTAGACGCGGCCGTGGGAGAGGGGCCCTTTGAAGATTTTGCCGGCCCAGGTACCTTGGCCGCCCTTGGCGAGATTGAAGGCGCGGGCGGAGGCGTTGCCGCGAGTGGTTTCGCGGTCGGTGGCCCAGATGCCGTTGCCCATGTGGGCGTAGGTGACGTAGTGGATGCCGGCTTTGCCGCAGTTTTGGAGGTAGCGTTTATAGGCTTCGATGCGCTCTTCGCGGCCGGGGAGATTGAGTACGATCTCTTCCTGGTTGCGGTTGCCGTCGTGGCCGATGTTGAAGACGCGGAGGCCGGCGGATTCGACTTTGGCTTTAATGCGGCGGAAGTTTTCGACGTTGTCGTCTTCGCGTTTGATGGTGACGGAGGTATAGCGGGCGCCGACCTGGTTCATGAACTGGAGGTCTTCGTCGCTGGGGTCGGCGCCGAGTTGCATGGCCATCTTGATGCCGGGGGACCAGGGGGTGATTTTGGGTGGATTGACCTTGAGGGGGGCTGCGGGGGCGGAGGCCGCGGCGGCGAGGCCGGCGGCGCGAAGGGCGAAATCGCGGCGTTTCATTTGGCGCGATTATATACCCTTAAGCTGGGCCAATTGAGAGTCCGGCGTCGGTGGCGGCTTTTTCGAAGGCGAGGGCTTCGGCGAGCTCGTCGGGCAGGTCGAATTGGACGGAGTAGCGTTCGAAGTTATCGCGCATCCAGAGGTCGGCGACTTTGTTTTGGGCGGTGAAGACGGTGCGCGAGTAGTCGGAGAATTGAGAGATGTCAGCCACGGATTACGGCGTAGCAGTGGCGGGAATCCAGTCGCCGAGGATGCGTTCGAGCTCCGCGCGCTGGAGCGGCTTGGTGAGGTAGTCGTTCATGCCGGCCGAGAGGCAGCGTTCCCGGTCGCCCGGGAGAGCGTTGGCGGTAAGGGCCACGATGGGAATAGTGGCGCCGGACTGGCGGAGGGCAGCGGTGGCGGCGAAGCCATCGAGGATCGGCATCTGGCAATCCATCAGGATCAGGTCGTAGGAACCACCGGCGCCGAGAGAGACAGCTTGCTGGCCGTCAGTCGCGAGGTCGACCGCAAACCCGAGACGTTCGAGGAGGCGAAGCGCGAGGGTCTGATTGATCGGGTTGTCCTCAGCCAGGAGAATGCGGGCACGGCCCGTGGTGGGGCGGGCGGTCTCCGGTTGCGGCGCGGGAAATGGCGCGGCAGCGTCGAGAAGCGACTCGAGGAGACGACTGATCTGGTCCGGGCGCGAAACGGGCTTGACGAGGATACCGGTGTAGCCGAGGTCGTACCAGGGTTGGGCATCGAGCCGCGAACTGGGGCCGGGGGGCAGGATGACGAGCGGCAGACTTGGTGAGGCGGCGCGGAGTTGGGACGCGGCGCCGGCGGGGGAGGCGTCGGGCAACGTGGAGTCGATCAGCGCGGCCGTGAAGGGCCGCTTGGCGCCGGCGATGGCGGCCAACGCACCCGCGGCGGAGCCGGCTGTGACAAAGGACCACCCAAACGCCGCACACCACTCGGCGAGAACGTCGCGGGCGACGGGATGGTCATCGACGAGCAGGAGATGCGGTCGCGGCAGAAGGGCGGGGGGCGCGACGGCCGCGGCAGGGCGCTGCTTGGGGCTGGGAAGCGTGAACGAGAAGGTCGACCCGGCGCCGGGCGCGCTGGTGAAGCCGATTTCGCCGTCCATGGCTTCGACCAGGTGACGGGAGATGGCGAGGCCGAGACCGGTGCCGCCGAACCGCCGAGCGGAGGAGGTATCGACCTGGACGAATTTCCCGAACAGGCTCGCTTGTTTTTCGGCAGGGATCCCGATGCCGGTATCGATGACCGACAGGCGCAGACCGGCCTCGACGGCCTCGGCGCGAAGGATGATGGAGCCTTGCTCGGTGAACTTCAGCGCGTTGCCAAGGAGATTCAGCAGCACCTGCCGGATGCGGCCGGCGTCCCCGACGGCGAACTGGGGGACGCGGGGGCCCCAATCGAGAACGAGTTCGACGGCGGAGGAGAGCAGCCCGGGGCGGAGCAACTCGACAACCTCGACGGCAGCTTGGCGGACATCGCAGGTCTTCTTTTCGAGCGTCAAGCGGCCGGCCTCGATCTTTGAAAAGTCGAGGATGTCGTTGATGATGCTCAGCAGCGCTTCGGCCGAGTGGCGCAGGGTTTCGACGTACTCGCGTTGATCGGCGGCGAGTGGGGTATCGGCCAGGAGATCCGCGAACCCGATGACTCCGTTCATGGGGGTGCGGATTTCGTGACTCATGTTGGCCAGGAAGTCGCTTTTGGCGCGGGAGGCGTCCTCGGCGGCTTGGCGGGCCAGTTCTAATTGGCGGGCAGCCGATGATGCCGTTGGCGGCGTCGCGGAGTGCGGTGACAGACAGGAGAACGGGGAAGCGGGTGCCGTCCTTGCGGATCAGGGTCCACTCGTGAGTGTTAGCTAGATTCAGGCGGGCCGGTGCCGTACAAGCCTCAAACGGCTGGGCGAAGGTAATGCCGAGTTCCGCGGAGACGGTGGCAGCGCGCGCCGCCACCTCGTCGGGGTCGTGAAGGATGGCTGGCGTCTGGAGGTCTACCAGTTCGGAAGCAGAGTAGCCCAGCAGGCGTTCGGCCGCGCCGTTGAAGGAGCGGATGATGCCGTCGGGGGACGTGGCAATGACAGCAAAGCCGGCGAAATCGTGGAAGGCAGTCTGCCACGAGATGGCGGCGGACAGGCGATTTTCGACTTCACGGCGATCGGTAATGTCGCGAGCGAGGATAAGGGAGTCCTCGTGTGCCGGCGCCCGGCGGAGTTCGAGCAGCCGGCCTCCGGCCAACTCACATTCTAAGGTGACGCCGTGGGGCCGGTCGAGAAGCGCTTCGATGGCATTAGCAACCTGCGGGATGAGAAAGCGCTGTCCGTGGCGGGAGGAGGTGAGGGCGGGGAAGCCGGAAGGGGTGTGGACATCGAGCAGATCGCCGTTGGGCCCGATGCGCAGCAGGGCGTCCGGAAGGGCGGCGAGCAGTTCGCGGTGGCGGAGTTCGGACAAACGAACCAGTTCGTTGCGTTCGCGCTCCAGGGAAATGTCTTGAATGGTGCCGTTCAGAACGACGCAACGGCCGTCTTCGAAATGCGGTTCGCCGATGCAGCGCACCCAGATCGACCGGCCGCGCGCGGTGGTGAGCGGCCATTCGCAATCCCAGGCTTCGCCATCGCGGATAGCGCAGTCCAGGCTGCGTCGAACGGCGGCGGCGGTCGCCGGTGAATAGAACGTCAAAGCACTTTCGACGGTCGGAACGAAGCCGGGGCTCACTTCGTGAATCCGGTAGGTCTCTTCGGTCCAGGTGGCGGTCTGCGTGGCCAAATCGAGCTGCCACGCGCCGACCTTTGACAGTTGGGACATATGGGCCAGCCGGCGCGCGCTTTCCCGAAGGCGAATCTCATCCCGCTTTCGGTCCGTGATGTCGAGTTCGATGGCCATGAAGCCGGTATGCGTCCCGGCGGCGTTGCGGAGAGGTTGAAATTCGATTCGAACCCAATAGGCGGTCCCGGAGCGATGGTAGTTCAGGATCTCGACCGCGAAGCCTCGGCCGGAGGCCAGGCCCTCACGCATTCGTTCAATCGCGGCCGGATCGGTTTCCGGGCCTTGCAGGAAGTCGCCGGGCTTGCGGCCGAGAACTTCGGGCAGTTGATAGCCGGTAATGCGGGTAAACCCCTCGTTCACCCACTCGATGCGGCCTTCGGTGTCCGTCACGATGACCGAGTTGCTGGTCGCCGCAGCGATTTTCGCCAAACGGCTGAGTTCCACTTCGAGCTGTTTCTGCTCGGTGATGTCGCAGGCCGCGGCGTACACCAAGCCGTTTTCGTCGCGGTTGGCGGACCAGCTCAGCCACTTATACGTTCCGTCGGCGCAGCGGTAGCGGTTTTCAAAATTCTTGATCGGCTGCCCCGCTTTCCGCAGAGCAATGGTCACCTGGGTTCGTGCGACGTCGTCAGGGTGAAGCAGCTCGATAAAAGGACGGGAATACAATACCTCGGGCGGATAACCTAGAAACCGCTCAAACGCGGGATTGAGCCAGAGAAACCGGCCGTCGGACGAGACGGTGCACAACAGCGCCGTCGAGTGTTGGCAGAAGCGCGCAAAATCGACTTGTTGCTGAGCGAACGGGGGTTCTGGCCCTGAAACTCGCATTCTCCCTCTTATGTCACATCGGCCAGATGCGAGTTTCCTTAACGTTGATGTAAGAGTTTTGATCGAATTCGCCGGCCGGGATCACATGACCGGACCGATGCGCCACGGGACGAACTCCTGGTGGCCAAGGCGTTCGGCGCAGGTTTTTTCGCCGCTGGCGACGCGGAGGATGAAATCGAAGATCTCCTTGCCGATTTGCTGGACGGTGGCTTCGCCGTCGGCGATGCGGCCGGCGTTGATATCCATGTTGTCGCGCATGCGGCGGAACGTGTTCGAGTTGGTGGCAACCTTGACGACGGGGACGGTGGGGAATCCGATGGCGGAGCCGCGGCCGGTGGTGAAGCAGATGACGTTGCAGCCGCCGGCGGCGAGGCCGGAAAGGGAGACGGGGTCGTAGCCGGGGGTGTTCATGAAGCCGAAGCCGGGTTCGGTGACGCGTTCGGCGTACTCATAGACCTGCGTCAGGGTGCTGGTGCCGCCCTTGGCGACTGCGCCGAGGCTCTTTTCAAGGATGTTGGTAAGGCCGCCCTCTTTGTTGCCGGGGGAGGGGTTGTCGTTGAAGTTCGAGCCCTTGAACTGGTTGAGGTACTCCTTGTACTCGGCGATCATGCGGAGGAGCTTTTCGCCGGTGGCGCGGTTGCGGGCGCGTTTGACGAGGAGGTGTTCGGCGCCGATGATTTCGGTGGTTTCGGCGAGGATGCTGGCGGCGCCGATTTCGGCGAGCAGATCGGAGCAGTAGCCGAGGGCGGGGTTGGCCGTGATGCCGGAGAAGGAGTCCGAACCGCCGCAATTGAGGCCGAGGGTGATGAGGCTGGCGGGGAGTTCGGTGCGCTCTTCGGCGGCGAGGGCGTCCATCTGCTCGTTGATGAACTTGCGGGCGGCTTCAACGGCGCCGCGGGTGCCGCCGGAGCCTTGCAGGGTCATGCCCATGAGGCGGCTGGAGCGGGGGGCGTTGGCGCCGAGGTAGTGGTCGATTTGGTTGACCTCGCAGCCGAGGCCGAGGATGATGGCGGCGCCGACGTTGGGGTGGGCGAGGACGCCGGCGAGGGTGCGGCGGAGCTGGTCCGTATCGGGCCCGATGGAGTGGCCGCAGCCTTCGCCGTGGGGGAAGGCGACGATGCCGTCGACATGGGGCGGCAGGGTGGTGGGGTCGAAGCTTTCGGCGATGAGTTCGGCGGTGTGGGCGGCGCAGTTGGAGGCGGCGACGACGGCGACGTAGTTGCGGGTGCCGGCGCGGCCGTCTTCCCGCTGGTAGCCCATAAAAGTGGGCATGTTGGCGGGGCGCGGGGGATAAGGGACTTCGGCGGTGGGGAACTCGTAGTTGAACGTCTGCTCTTCAAAGAGGACGTTGTGGGTGTGGATGTGCTGGCCGGGCTCGATGGTAACCTTCGAGCGGCCGATGACCTGGCCGTAGCGGAGAATGCGGTCGCCGGCGGGGATGGTCTTGAGGCAGACTTTGTGGCCGGCGGGGATGGAGTCCTTGGTGATGACCGTGAGGCCGCCGACGCGGAGTTCGGCGCCGGGGCCGACGGGGACGCGGAGAACGGCGACGTTGTCGGTGGGGTGAAGGTGGATCGCGGAGTTTTCCGCGGTGGGGAGTTTTTCGATATCGACGAGGCTCATCGGAGTAGGACGGTTTCGGTAGTTTGTTCTTTGATATGGACTTTGATGCGGCGGCCGACGGGGTGGACCCACAGGCCGGAGCCGTCCTGGGGGACGGGGATCTGGGAGGGGTGGTTCACGAAGAGGGTGATGCCGGTATCGACGCCTTGCAAAAGCTTGCCGACGTGGATGTGGAGGTGGCACTGCGTGCGCACTTTCACTCCATTGTATGCGAGGCCCCACTCGTTGCCCCAGAGGGCTTTGGCCTTGGCGATGGCTTCGGTCCAGAGCTCGGTGCGTTCGGCGGGGGAGAGGTCGGCGAGGGTTTGGATGCCGTCGGGTTTGATGCGGGTGGGGAGGGTGAGGGTGCGGTTGGGCTTGCGGGGAGAGGCG
>LNFE01000084.1 GCA_001464575.1 Acidobacteria bacterium Ga0077553
AACTTCCGATGGATGGACGCGACGGGGGCGATCCGCGAGGATACCGATTGGCTAGACAAAATGAACCGGGCTTTGGGGCCAGCGAGTTGGAAGCTCTGGAAGGCGCGGGATACGATCGCGTTTTCGCTGGGTTTGTATAAGATTGCGTGGGAAGGGGTTCACTTACAGGCGCTTGAAGACGAACGAATCAGCAATGCGCGGTCGCTGGTAAAGCTGCTCGAAAAGACCGGGACGATGAAGTGGGAAACCAAGCATGTGAACCGGAGGGCGCACTACTGGTCTGACCTCGGGCGGGGCGGCCCAATGTACCCGGTGGGGACAGCGCACGAGATCTGGGCGGGCAAAGCGCCGGTGCCGGCGGCGGCGGGGAATGTGGCCGTGATTCAGAAGGCGCTGCGCGAGCAGTTTGAGAAGGCCGAGCAGAATTGGCGGCTGTGGGAGCCAGTGGAAGGGAATTAGTTCGCCGGCAGGGAGATAGTGAAGCAGGAGCCTTCGCCGGGTTGCGAGGTGACTTCGATGCGGCCCCCGTGGAGGTTGACGATTTGCTGCACTATGGAAAGACCGATGCCGGTGCCGACTTCGCCGGACTGTTCGGCGCGGGTGGTGCGGTAAAACTTCGTGAATAGCTTTTTGAGTTCGGCGGCGCTCATGCCCATGCCCTGATCGCGGACGGCGATACGGAGGCGGCCCTGGCCGTTCGCGGTGGTCACTTCCACTTTTGTATCCGGGGCGGAGTATTTGATGGCGTTGGTCAGTAAGTTGTAGATGGCGTATTCGAGTAACTCGCGGTCGCCCTGCAGGGTGACGTCGAGCGGGGCGGGTAGGTCGAGGGCGATATTCTTGCGTTCGGCGAGGGGCTTGACGCGGTCGACGCAGACGGTGAGCAGGGCGGGGACCGCGACGGGGTCCTGCTTCAACTGCATTTGCCCGGCGCCGAGGCGTTCGACGTCGAGGAAGGTCTGGATCATGCGGGCGAGGCGCTTGGATTCGCTGTTGATCTGGGCGGCGAGCTGCTTCTGCTTTTCTTCGGTGAGCTTGTAGCGGCCCATGAGTTCGCTGGAGCCTTGAATGGCGGTGAGCGGCGTCCGCATTTCATGGGTGACGAACTGGATGGCTTGTTGGTAGCGAGCGCGTTCGCCTTCGGCGGTGGCGAGGGCGAGGCGCGTGGAGAAGTACTGCCAACCCGCGGCGACGACGACGGCGAACCAGGCCGAGAGCATGGGGGCGACGTGGGAGAAGACGATGTCGGCCATGAAGAAGATGTGCGGAATCAGATGGGCGAGGCCGAGGAGGGCGGCGGCGAGGCTGTAGGCAGGTAGTCCGGTGAAGCGCCAGAAAATGGCGGCGGCGCCGGCGACGAGGGCGATGGAGAAGAGCAGGACGAGGGAGGGCGAGGCGTCGGTGAGGAACTGGCCGGTGGCGAGGGTTTCGTAGGCGTGGGCGTGGATTTCGACGCCGGGCATGGGCTGGAGGGTGGTGTACGGCGTCATGAGGCGGTCGCGGACGGCGGATTGCGACGTGGCGCCGACGAAGACGACCTTGCTCTGAAAGGCGGCGGCGAGGCTGGGGTTGGCGAGCAGCGCCTTGAGGGTGACCTGAGGGATGCGGGAGAGTTCGTTCTCGTCGGGCGGCAGGTAGCGGATGCGCATCAGGCGGCCATCGGCGAGCGAGGAGGGGATGGTGACGCCAGCGACCTCGAGATCGCCGGGCGACTCCGTGATGGGGCCGCCTCCGTGAGCCAAGCGGAAAGCTTCGAGCGAGAGCGCCCAGAGGCGGAGGCCGTTGGCGCGTTTTTCGAGGGGCATGGCGCGGGACATGCCGTCGCGGGAGTCGGGGTCGGCGTGGACGTGGCCGAGGGCGGGGGCGACTTTGCGGAAGCGGTCCTGGGGGAGTTCCCAGCCATCGGCGGGGGTGAGGACGGCGGGGAGGACCACTTGTTTCAGCAGGGGTTCAAGGGCGTTGTCGTCGGCGGGGTCGCCGGAGTCGGCGAGGACCACGTCGAGCGCGATGGCTTTAGGCTGGGCGGCGATGACGAGGGCAAGGGACTGGGCAAGGGCGGCGCGGAGTTTGCCGACGCCACCGATGGATTTATAGGAGGCGTCGTCGATGGCGAGGATGACGGAGGAGGTGGGCCAGGGGGTGGGGCGATGGAGGCGGTAGGTCCAGTCGAGAGCGTAGTTGTCGAACTGGGCGCCGAGCGGGGCCCAGGCGACGAGGAGAGCGAGGAGGCCGGCGGCGGTGAGGGCGAGCCAGTAACCGGAGTTACGGTTTACGGTCATGGCGCATGGCCTTTTCGACGGCCTCGGGATCGCGGGGCAGCGCCTTCGAAAGGACCTCGCCGCCGTTGGGGGTGACGAGCACCATGTCTTCGATACGGACGCCCAGAGCCTCTTCCGGGATGTAGATGCCGGGTTCGATGGTGATGACCATGCCCGCCTCGAGGGGCGTCTCCGGCGGGCCGGGGTCGTGGACTTCAAGGCCGATGTGGTGGCCGAGGCCATGGGTGAAGTACTTGCCGTATCCCTTGGCTTCGATGACGTCGTAGGCGATTTTATAGAGCGACTTTTCGCCGGTTTTGGCGAGGGTCATGCCGGGCTTGACGGCGGCGATGGCGGCTCGCTGGGCAGCGAGAACGATCTCATAGATCTCGCGCTGGCGGGCCGTGAACTTGCCGTTGACGGGGACGGTGCGGGTGATGTCGGCGGCGTACATGCGGCACTCGGCGCCGACGTCCATGAGCAGAACTTCGCCCGCGTCCATGCGGCGGTCGTTCTTAGCGTAGTGGAGGATGGTGGAATTGGGGCCGGAGCCGACGATGGGGGGATAGGCGTTGCGTTCGCAACCGCGTTCGGAATAGACGTTCACCATGGTGGCGCCGATTTGATACTCGAACAGGCCAGAGGCGGCGCGCTGCCAGGCGGCGCGATGGGCGTCGAGGGTGACTTCGACGGACTCTTTAAGAAGGCTGATTTCCGCGGGTGACTTCTTCATCCGCAGGGGGAAGAGGAAGGGGGCGGCGTTTTCGAGTTTGCGTTCGCCAGCGAGGCGGCGGAGGAGATCGGGACGATTGAAGTCGATGAGGCCATAGA
>LNFE01000085.1 GCA_001464575.1 Acidobacteria bacterium Ga0077553
TTTTTTGCCGGTATAGCGGTCGTTGACTTCGGTGGGAACGGGGAGGAAGAGGTACTCGGCGGTGGGGGTGAGCAGGAGGGTGGCGCCGGGGTCGGTCCAACCGGTGAGGTAATAGAAGTTGGGTTCCTGGAAGAAACGGCTGCGGAGGTCGCCGCGTTCGGCCTCGGTGGCGCCGAAGAGCACGAGGACGGCTTTATCCTTCGTGAGCCGTTCGCGAACGGCGGCGCGGCGGGCTCGATACTCGTCGAGCGGGATGGCGGCGGGGAGGAGGCTCGCGAGGAGGAGCAAAAGGGCAACGGTCGCCTGCATGGACTCAAGTATAGCGGGGCGGATTTCTAGGTGATAATCAAGCTATGAGTATTCGCACTGAGTGGGTGGCCGCGCGCCAGAATGATCCGATTCGGACCCAGATGTACTATGCCCGGAAGGGCATCATCACGGGGGAGATGGAGTATGTGGCGAAACGGGAGAAATTATCGGCGGAGTTGATCCGGGACGAAGTGGCCCGTATCGGCGTGGCCTCGAGCTGCAAGATCAATTCCAACATTGGCAATTCGGCGACGACTTCCGATGTGCAGGGCGAGCTCGAGAAGCTCGAATACTCGGTGAAGTACGGGGCCGACACCGTGATGGACCTTTCGACGGGCGGCGACATTCCGCTGATCCGGAAGGCGATTATCGCGAACTCGCCGGTGCCGATTGGCACGGTGCCGATTTATGAGGCTCTTTCCCGCGTGCGCCGCGTGGAGGATCTGAATAAGAACGTGATGCTCGAGGTGATTGAAGAGCAGGCCGAGCAGGGTGTGGACTACATGACGATTCACGCCGGCGTACTGATTCAGCACATCCCGCTGACGACGAAGCGCATTACGGGCATCGTCTCGCGTGGCGGATCGATTCTGGCCGAATGGATGGTGAAGAACCACAAGCAGAACTTCCTGTACGAGTGCTTTGAGGACATCTGCAAGATCTTCCAGAAGCACGACGTGAGCTTCTCGCTGGGCGACGGGCTAAGGCCGGGTTCGCTTGCCGATGCGAGCGACGCGGCGCAGTTTGCCGAGTTGAAGACGCTGGGCGAGTTGACGCGGATTGCTTGGCGCTACGACGTGCAGACGATGATCGAAGGGCCGGGCCACGTGCCGATGGACCAGATCCAGATGCAGGTGGAGAAGGAGAAGGAGCTGTGCCACGAGGCGCCGTTCTACACGCTCGGCCCGCTGGTGACCGACTTCGCGCCGGGCTTTGACCACATCACGAGCGCGATTGGCGCGGCGATGATTGGCTGGTATGGCGCTTCGATGCTCTGCTACGTGACGCCGAAGGAGCACCTGGGCCTGCCGAACAAGGACGACGTGAAGGCGGGGCTGATCGCGTATAAGATCGCGGCGCATGCGGCCGACATTGCGCGGCACCGGCCGGGCGCGCGGGACCGGGACGACGAGCTGTCGCGGGCCCGTTACAAGTTCGATTGGCGGCGGCAGTTCGAGTTGGCGCTGGATCCGGAAACGGCCAAGGCGTACCACGACGAGACGTTGCCGGAAGAGGGCTTCAAAGACGCTCATTTCTGCTCGATGTGCGGCCCGAAGTTCTGCTCGATGAACATCTCTTCGAAAGTGGAGGAGTTCACGGCGGCCGATGCCGAGGCCGTGCTGGCGCAGAACCTGGTGAAGATTGGAGAGTAGTGACTGGGAGCGGCACTTTCGGGTGCTGCTGATTTCGATCCCGGAGGAGGGCACCTTGCGCGCATGGGCGGCGCAGGTGCCCGACGGGGCGCTGGTAGGGATGGGCTCGGCCGAGGACGTGGCGCGGGCGCGGGCGGCGACGGCGGAGTTCGACCATGTGATGTTTCACCTGATCGACGCCGAGGAGATTCCGTGGCGGGATGGGTATTTCGACGTCGTGCTGGACCCGACCGGGACGGCGCCGGCGGGCGAGGCGTTTGCACGGGAGCGGGAACGCGTGCTGGCGAAGCGGTAAGCTATTTGATATGGATTTATCGGTAGCGACGCGGCGTGGCTTTCTGGCTGTGGGTTCGGCGGGGTTCGTTTTCGGCGGGTGGCCGGGGTTTCGGGGAGATGGTTCGAGCGTGGCGAGCGAGCGGAAGCTGCCGCTGACGTGGAAGGAGCCGGCCTGGCGGTTGCCGCTGCCGGGATATGGGCAGTCGAGCCCGGCGGTGTGGGGGGACCGCGTTTTTCTGACCGCGGTGGAAGGGGCGGAGAAGGAGCGGCTGCACGCGATTTGCGTAGACGCGCGGAAGGGGACGCTGCTATGGGACCAGGGAATGGCCGCGACGCAGCGATGGAAAGATTCGAACATGGTGACGAAGGGGAGCCCGTCGCCGGCGGCGGATGGGAAGTTGGCTTACTTTTTCTTCGATAGCGGGGACCTGGCGGCGTTTGACCACAGCGGGAAGCTGCGTTGGCGGCGGAAGTTGACCGAGGAGTTCGGGCCGTTTGCCGGCAACCACGGCGTGGGGAATTCGACGCGGTTGGCGGGGCGGACGCTGTTGCAACTGGTTACGCATGGCGGGCAGTCGTATTTGCTGGCAGTGGAGGCGGCGACGGGGAAGACCTTGTGGAAGACCGACGTGGCGGCCGGCGCATCGTGGTCGACGCCGGTGGTGGCGGGGGGACTGGTGTTGGCCAATGCGTCGGGCAAGGTGTTCGCGTGGCGGTTGGCGGATGGGGCGTTGGCGTGGGAGATGGACGGGCACAAAGGGAACGTGATTCCGTCGGTGACGGTGGCGGGCGGGGTGATGGTGATTGGGGCGAGCGATAAGGGGGCTTCGGCGGTATACCGGTTGGGGGCGGGGAAGCCGGAGCTGTTGTGGCGCCCGGCGAATGCGACGGCGAACTTCTGCTCGCCGCTGGTGCATGGCGGGCAGGTGCTGTTTGTGAACAAGGTGGGGGTGTTGTACGCTCTCGACCTCGCTACGGGGAAGGAGCTGTGGACGGACCGCGTGGGCGGCGAGGTATGGAGTTCGCCGATGGGGGCGGGCGACCGAATTTACTGCTTTACGGTGGAGGGGCAGTGCACGGTGTATCGCGCGGGGGCGGCGCAGCCGGAGGTGCTGGGGCGGAGCGCGATGGAAGTGAATGGCCGGGTGTATGCGGTAGTTCCGCTCGAAAGTGGCTTGGTGTTGCGCGCGGGGCGGGAGTTGGTGGGCCTGCGGAGTTAGGGGAACTTTGGTGTTGGGTAGCGCGGTGGACTACCATAAGAGTTTTCCCTCCCGATGGCACTGCGCTTCTACAACTCCCTCTCTCAGCAGCTGGAACCCTTTTCGCCGCAAGACGGCAAGACGGTGCGGATGTATTGCTGCGGCCCGACCGTGTATCACTACGCCCATATCGGGAACCTGCGGACGTTCACGTTCCAGGACATCCTGCGGCGATGGCTGCGGGCTTCCGGATTCGCGCTCGACAACGTGATGAACATCACGGACGTCGAGGACAAGATCATCCGGGCGGCGATGGCGCAGGGCAAGACATTGCGCGAGTATACGGCCGAGTACGAGGAAGCGTTCCTTGAAGACATGGCGACGCTGCGGCTGGAGCGGCCGGAGCGGGTGGTGCGGGCGACGGAACACATCGGCGAGATGGTGGACCTGATCCAACAACTCGGGGCCAAGGGGTTTACGTACGAGACGGATGGCAGCACCTATTACCGGATCTCGAAGTTTCCCGAGTACGGCAAACTGTCCCACAACGACTTTGGCGGAATGATCGCCGGGGCGCGCGTGGACGTGGACGAGTACGAGAAGGACGACGCCCGCGACTTCGTCCTGTGGAAACAGAAGAAGGAAGGCGAACCGAGCTGGGACACGCCGATTGGCGATGGGCGGCCGGGCTGGCATATTGAGTGCAGCGCGATGGCGATGAAGTACCTGGGGACAACCCTCGATATTCACGCCGGCGGCATTGACCTGCAATTCCCGCATCACGAGAACGAAATTGCGCAGAGCGAAGCGGTGACCGGACAGCCGTTTGCCCGGTTCTGGCTCCATGCCGAGCACTTGATCGTCGAAGGGCAGAAGATGTCGAAGTCGCTCGGCAACTTCTATACCCTGCGGGATCTGCTGGCGCTGGGGTATGCGCCGGAGACGGTGCGGTATCTCCTGGCGAGCGTGCCCTATCGCAACAAGCTGAACTTCACGATGGACGGGGTGAAGGCGGCGGCGACGGCCATTGACCGGTTGCGGAATTTTGAGCTGCGGCTGAAGAGCGAGAAGTTTGCCGCCGCGGGGCATGCAGCGGCCGAAGAACGGGCGGTGGCCGCGACGGCGCGGTTCCGCGAGACGATGGACGACGACTTGAACACGGCTGGGGCGTTGGGCGTGGTGTTCGAGTTTTTACGGGATACGAATTCGGCGATGGACGCCGGACAGTTTGGGGCGGAGAATGTCGCCACGGCGCAAGCGTTTCTGGGCTTGTTCGATTCCGTGTTTGACGTGCTGCGACCGACGGTGACCGCGGGCGGTTTATCCGACGAGGCGATTGAAGCGTTGATCGCCGAGCGGGTGGCGGCGAAGAAGGCGCGGAATTTCGGCCGGGCGGATGAGGTGCGCAAGGAACTGGAAGCGCAGGGTATCGTGCTCGAAGACACGAAAGACGGTACCCGCTGGAAGAGAAAATGAAGATTCACACTCAAGCCGTGCACGCCGGCGACCGCAAGAAGGCCGGTGCGCATGTTCCGGTAACGACGCCGATCTACACCGCGGCAAGCTACACTTACGACCAGATTGAGACGACCGACCAGGTTTTTGCCCATGAGATTCCGGGCTATGCGTATGCGCGGTACGACAATCCGACGAATCACGCGCTCGAAGACTTGTTGACCGCGCTCGAGAACGGGGCTGGCTCGCTCGCGTGTTCCACCGGGATGGCGGCGTTGCAAATTGCGATTGCGACCGCGCTGCTGGACCGGCGAAAAAAAGTGCTGGCCGCGAGTGCGTTGTACGGCGCGACGATTAATCTGCTGATGAACGTGATGGGGCCATTTGGCGTCGAAACGTCGTTTGTCGACATCACGAATGTGGACGCTGTGAAAGCGGCCATTGAAGCGGAGAAGCCCGGTTGCGTGCTGATGGAGACGGTTTCGAATCCGGTGCTGCGCGTGGGGCCACTCGATGAGATTGCCCGGATCTGCCGGGAGGCAGACGTGGCGCTGATTGTCGACAGCACGTTCGCGACGCCGCTGCTGGTGCGGCCTCTCGAACTGGGGGCGAACATGGTGGTGCACTCGCTGACGAAGTATCTGTCGGGGCACGGCGATGTGATGGGCGGGGCCGTGATTGCCGATGCGGCGCACTTGCCGGTGCTGCGGCAGATGTCGCGGACAGCCGGTCCGACGCTCGGGCCGTTTGAGGCGTATCTGGCGATGCGGGGAATCAAGACGTTTCCGCTGCGCATGGAGCGGCAGTGCGCGAATGCCGCGGCGGTGGCGCAATTCCTGCGGGGGCATGCGCGAGTGGAACGGGTGTTCTATCTGGACGACCCGGCGCATGTGGATGCCGCGACGATCGCACGCTTGTTCCCGGCCGGCCAGTTTGGCGCAATGGTGGCGTTCGAGGTGAAGGACGCCGGGACGCCCGAGGTGTTTGCGTTTATGAACCGGCTGCAACTGGTGGTGAAGGCGACTTCGCTGGGCGATGTGCATTCCATGATGCTTTATCCGAAGATGGCGTCCCACCGGGATTTGAGCCCGAAGCAGCGGGAGCGGATGGGGATTCGGGATTCGTTGGTTCGGTTGTCGGTGGGGATTGAAGCGGCGGAGGATATCTGCGCGGATCTCGACCAGGCTCTGGTTGGATAGTCCCTCTCCCAATAAAAAATGCCGCATCCGGTGAAGCTGGATGCGGCGTAATTAGGAGGTAAAGAGGGAGAAAATCACGAACTGAACTGCACGAAAACTGGTGGTTAGCCGCGACGGCGCAGATGCGCCAGGGCTAATAGTCCAGCACCCATCAGCAGGTAGGTGCTGGGCTCGGGTACGGGGCTAGCGGAAGCTTCAAAGAGTGTCTGCGAGTAGTGCGGACCGGCGGTGGGCTGGTAGAAGGTAGCGCCGGTGCTGGACTTTCCCTGGCTGGCGGCAAGCAAGGCTTGCGCGGCGCCGGCGATTTGGGCGTTGGTTCCGGTAGCGCTCTGGATGCGGCCGGTGGAGAGGCCGTCGCCGCCGTCAGCGACGATGTCCCAGGCGGCGAGTTGAAAAGCCGCGGCCTGCCAGCCTTGGGTGATGCCGGGGACGTAGGAGTTGAACATCCACGCGAGGCGCTCACCGTTATTGACTTGGCTGCCGGGGAGGGGGGTGACCGTGACCGTATCGAGGCGCAGGGCAATGAATGGATCGGCGCAGAAGAGGAGCGCCGTGACGCCGGAATCGAACCGGACACCGATCTGACCGGCATAGATGTTGGTGTTCTGACTGTCGAACTTGACGTCGATGTTTTCGAACAATGCCGGAACGGTGCCGTCGTAGGTCATGGTCATGGATAATCCCTGTGCAACCGTAAGACCAAATAGTCCTAAGAGGTTCGTGAGCCGGTAGGTTCGTTGCGCTGTCATGGTCTTAGTATTCCGCCGGACGGTGATTGGCCAAATGATGCATCCGGCTCAAAACAGTGGACTTACGGGCCTATGGGCCGCGTGGTTCCGGAGTACTGGAGGAACTTGCCGGGGCGATGTACCGCAGTACCGGACTCTTAGTTCGCAGGTACCGAAAATCGGGCGAATGGGACAAAATGTCGCGGAATACTACGGCGAATTGGCCGCGCGCTTCAGGGAGTGGGCCAAATAGTCCCAGGACGGCGGTCGGGGTGGGCTCATGGTTCCGCTGGTAGAATGTGCGGATGAAAAGCTGGCGTCGGAAGGCTCACGATCTGCTGGAACCGGGAGAGCAGGCTTCTCCCTGGGAGCAGGCCTTCGATTTGACGGTGCTGCTGATGATCCTGATCAGCGTGGGAGTCGTCGTAATGCAGTCGATGCCGGACTTGGCGGAGTATGACGCCGTGTTCGCGCAGGTGGAGACCTTCGCGGTCTACTTCTTCACGGCGGAGTATGTAGCCCGCCTCTGGACCTGCGCCGAAATTGAGGGGTACGGGGAAGGGTGGCGCGGGCGATTGCGCTATGCGACGAGCCCGATGGCCTTGGTTGATCTGGCGGCGATTCTGCCGTTCTATTTGATGCCGCTTGCCGATTCGAATACGGTGGTGTTCCGCCTGCTCCGGGTGTTCCGATTAGTTCGGGTGCTGAAGTTTGGGCGCTACCACTCGTCGATTGGGCTTTTGGGCCGGGTGGTGTTATCGCGGCGGGAGGAGTTGCTGGTATCTCTGGCGCTAGTGATGGCTTTGGTTGTGATCACTTCGACCTTGATGTACGCGGTGGAGCATGATGCGCAGCCGAAGGTGTTTTCTAGTATTCCCGCGTCAATGTGGTGGGGCATTGTGACATTGACGACCGTGGGATATGGCGACGTCTATCCGATTACCGCACTGGGGAAGGTGGTAGCTGGGGTCTCGGTGTTGATGGGGGTGGGCTTGTTTGCCTTACCGGCCGGGATTCTGGCGAGCGGTTTTGCGGAGGAGTTGGCGCGGAGCAAGAAGGCGCTGTGTGGGAAGAGTTGTCCGCATTGTGGGAAGGAGTTGCCGCAGGGATAAACGCAAGAAGGCCCGCCGGGTAGGCGGGCCTTTTGGGGTTGGGTGGAGCGCCGGATTAGAAGCTAATCCGGAGGCCCATCGTGATGGCGCGGGCGCCGACCTGGGGTCCGGTGGGACGCCCGAAGGCTGCGTTTCCGATGACACCGTTCACGCCGCCGAAGCGGGTACGGTTGAACAGGTTGAACATGTCAGCCCGGTAGGTGAGTTCCACCGGGTTCTTGTCGTTCTCGTAGAGTTTGGTCCGCTTCGAGATGCCCACGTTTTCAAACGCGACCATCGGCTGGCGGAAATCGTCGTGGTAGAGCGCCGCCGAACCGAGGGTGAACGGCGCCGCCGGGGCGAAGGCGCCGGGGTTCAACCAACGGACACCGGGGTTGTTGAGGTCGAGGTCGCCGAATCCGGCCGACGTGCGGATGGGTTGACCCGTCGTGTTGGCTTTGGTCGCGGTCGAGAAGATGGTGGCTCCGAGCGGGTTGCCCGGGGTGACCAACTGGATCAGGTTGCCGGAGTAGTAGCGCTGGGCTCCGCTGACGGTCCAACCCTTAACCAGCCCGTTCACGATGGTGTTCGAGCTGCTGAGGAATCGGCGGCCACGGCCTAACGGCATGTCGTACGCCCAAACAAAGTTCAGGACATGCGGCTGGTCGAACGGGCTGAACCACTTTATATCGTCGAGGTTGTAAGCGTCCTGAGCACCGATGTTGAACTGCTGGCTGAAAATCTGCCGGAAGTGCGCGTTGGAAAGCGTCTTCGACCAGGTGTACGCCGCGAGCAGCTGGAAGCCACCGAAGCGGCGTTCCACTTTGGCCTGCATCGAGTCATACCAGGTTTGGCCTTGACCGGAGTTGCGGCTCCACACATCGAGATACTGCGGATAGGGCCGCAGCGACTGGGCAACCGAACGGTTGGGGTAGCCGGCATACGGCGCCCGGATCCCGGCGGCCACCGCGGCGGGCGACGAAATGGTCTGGGTGAGCAGGCCGCCGCGAGCGAGTTGGCTGGTGGGCAGCTGGTTCTGAGTGATGGTCGAATTCAAGCCGTTGCCGCAGTTGCCCACGTAAGCGACGTCTAACAGGAAGCCCTTGATCTCATGCTGCAGCTTGATGCTCCAGTTATAGACCCGGGGCGCCTTTCCGAAGTTCGGGCCGAAGAAGTCGATGGCCTGGAAGTTGGAAAGGGTCGGATCGAGCAGCGGAGGGGGCTGGAAGTTCGGGCTGACGGGAATGCCGCCGTCCCAGTTGATCACCGGGTCGACACCGTTGCCCAAGAACCTGGTTGGTGCTGGCGAAACCCTTACGGCAGCCGCAGCCACCGTTGCCCAGGGTCTGATAGAACATACCCCGGCCGCCGCGGAGGACCGTCTTCGGGCTGAGCCGATAGGCGAGACCAACCCGCGGTCCGATGTTGGTGTAGTCAGTGGGGTAGGGGCGCAGCGAGCCCGTGCGGCCCGGGCCGTTTCCATAGAAGACCAACGCGCCGGCAAGGTTGCCCGCACCAGGATTCGGCCGGTTCGGATCGAGGCCCGAGTAGTTGCCATCCCGCTCATGGAAGGCGATCGGCACTTCGTAGCGAAAGCCGAGGTTCAACGTCAGCTTGTTGTTCACGCGCCAGTTGTCTTGGAAGTAGCCGGCCGTGTAAAGGTAAGCCAGATTCGGGAAGAGAACGGGCAACAGGGTGCTGTCGGCCTCATCGACCGCTCCCAGGAGGAGGCTGGCGAATTCGTGGCCGCTGCCCGTGGTGCTGTTCGGTACCGCGGTCTGCGCCCGGTTGAAGAAGTAGCGGCCGTTCGAGCCGGCGAGGTCATAACCGAAAGTCGACAGACGCCGATGGTCCCAACCAGATTCGAACTCGTGCTTACCTTTCACCCACGTGTTCCCCTGGGTGACCATCAAAGTGTCGTTGTCCTGTCCGCCGTTGCTGACCTTGCCGTCCTGAACGCCATAGGGAGCCAAGCCAGCTTGGCCGCGGAAGTTGACGCGAGGCATCGCATCGCCGTCGGGCAGAACACCTGGGATGCTCAGCCGCGAAGCCGCACCACACTGTGCCGGGTTGTCCCAGCCTTGGCGAGTCGCCGAGTAGCCGAAGGTGGTGTGCATCAGGAAAGTGGGCGACAACGACCAGTCGTGGTTGAAACGGAGATAGTATGGCCGATGGAAGCTGGAGCCGAGACCCTGATCGATCGGGCCTGCGAACACGGAGACGCTGCCGACGTCGCCATCCTCTTTACTGAGGAAGAACGAGAGACGGTTCATCGGGGTGAACGCGTGGTCGGCCTTGATGCTCCAAATCTTCTGCTCAATCACCTGCGTGTTGATGAAGTCATAGTTGGACGGCAGGGGCGTACGCGTCGGGTCCGGAATCAGCGGAATGAGGTTCCGCGATACCCGGCTGAACCGGCTTTACGGAATCATGTTGCCCGGGAACGGCTGACGCGTGGTGCCGGACGTGGTTGCGGGATCGTAGATCATCTGCGCTCCCAACTGCGAAAAATTGCCTTGCTTCATTTGAGCAGTAGGAACGGTATTGACTACCGGCGCAATGTTGGCGGGCAAGAGCCGCTGGGTATAGGTGTAGTAGAAAAAGGTTTTATCCCGGCCGTCATAGACTTTCGGAATATAGACGGGACCGCCGCCGGCGCCGCCGATTTCGTTTTGGCGTTCCTTCACTCGGGGGAGACCCTGAGCGTTACGCGCCCAGGCGTTGGCGTTCCAGATGTCACGGCGCATATTCAAAAACGCCGTACCGTGGTACCAGTTCGTGCCGCTCTTGGTGACGTACTGCTCGACGCCGCCGCCAAACCGGCCCAACTCGGCCGAGTAGGCGCCCGTCGTCAGCTTGAATTCACCGAACATTTCCGCCGAAGGCATGTTGAAAACAGTACCGCCCGACTCGGGAATGATCAGTGAAGCGCCGTCGATCTGCACTTCCTGCGCACGCCCACCGGAACCCGAAATGCTCTGTTCGCACGCGCCGGCATTGATGCCAGGCATGTACGAGACGAAGGCGCGGGGGGTGCGGATGGCGCCGGTGAACAGCGGGATATCCGCCATAAACTTGGGCGAAAAGGTCTGACCGCGTTCGCTGGTCGAGGTTTCGAGCAACGGCGCATCCGCCGTCACGTCGATGGTTTGCTGCACATCGCCAACTACGAGCTTCAGATCGAGGTCGAGGCGCAGCGCAATATGGATTTCGATGTTGGTCCAGTTCAACCGTTTGAACCCGGCCTTCTCGACAACAATGGTGTATACGTCCGTCTTCAACGTGGGGAAAACGTACAAGCCCGCATCCGTTGTCGTGGTTTTGATCTTCAAGTTTGTTGCTACGTCGGTGGCGGTGACCTTCGCGCCCGGAACGCTAGCGCCGTTTGCATCCACTACCGTGCCGCCGAGGGATCCCGTGGCCACCTGGCCTAAAGCCAGGCTCGCGCCTAGCACTGACAGAGCCAACAACAAGGTTAACTATTTAAGTCTCGTCTGACCTCTTAAATTTTACATTATTTTAGCACAAGTCTATGATTTGTCATATACTTGCGGGGCATTTGCATTACCGCTCTCAGATTTCAATAGCGCTCCGTAAGGATTCCAACACAAAACTGAAACAAGCGCCTTGGCGATATTGTGTTATCATTCTCGCGTGATGATTCTTCGTCTTTTCGCGGCAGGACTGGTCCCGGTGGCCTTACTCTTGGCGCAACCCTCTCCTTCTATCGGCAGTGTCGCCGGAAAGATCACCCTCGAAGCTACCGGAAATCCCCTGCATCACGCCTCTGTGCTGCTTTTGCCTTTGGGTCGAGTCGTCGAATCGGATGACGACGGGCTCTATCGATTCCCGGACGTGCCCGTGGGGAGATATACCCTGGTGGCGAGCGTGAACGGGTTGAGCGGCGACCGGTTGCCGGTGACGGTGACGGCTGGGGCGACGGCGAAAGCCGATCTGGTCCTGCGGATCTCGCCGTTGCGGCAGGAAATCACGGTGACAGCGTCGGGACGGCCGGAGACCACGCTCGAAGCGTTCAGTTCCGTCACCTCAATGGACACGCTGGACTTGGCGCCGAAAGCGGCGGCGTCTCTCGGAGATGTGCTCGATGGTCAACCGGGTGTCGCCAAACGGAGCTTTGGGCCGGGAACCGGCCGGCCGGTGCTGCGCGGTTTCGATGGCGACCGGGTGTTGATTATGCAGGATGGGGTGCGAACCGGTTCCCTATCCAGCCAGTCCGGCGACCATGGGGAGCCGCTCGACCCGCAGTCCCTCGAACGGGTGGAGATCGTCCGCGGACCGGCCACGCTGCTCTATGGATCAAACGCCATTGGCGGCGTTGTCAACATGATTACGGGTCATCATGAGGCGCAGAACGCCGGCCACGAAGGGCTGCACGGCTATCTGTCGGCGATCGGGGGCACCAATAACGGACTGCATGGCGGCAGCGCGGGGTTGGACTACGGCGTGGGCCGGTGGGTGTTCCGGATGGGTTCGGGGGGGCAGCGCACCTCGGACTACCGGACGCCGGTGGATCGCATTTTGAATTCGGCCGCACGCACCTACTCTGGTCAAGGCGGGTTGGCCCGGTACGGCGAGCGCTCCTGGTTCAATTTCTCTTACAACACGCAACGCGGAACCTATCAGGTACCCAATGCGGAGCCGGAAGAGGAGCACGACCATGAAGGCGAGGAGCACGAGCACGAGGGCGAAGAGCATGAAGAAGAAGGACACGGACACGAGTCCGTCCGCTTACCGTTCACCCGGCAAGGGGTGCGCCTCGCCGGCGGATTCCGGAACCTGAATCGGCCGATCGAAGGGATCCAGTACAGCTATAACTACACGGATTGGCGGCACAACGAAGTCGCCGGTGGGGAGATCGAAAATCAGTTTTTCAATAAGCAGTCCGACTACCGGGTGGTTTTCGAGCAGCGGCGCTCCGGGCGCCTGTCGGGCAGTTTCGGCGGCTGGGGGCTGCGGCGGGACTATAAGGCGATTGGCGCAGAGGCGATTACCCCACCGGTGATCCAAAACGCTCTCGCAGCGTTTGCGGTGGAGACGCTGACGATCTCCGACCGGGTGCGGATGCAGTTTGGCGGGCGCCTGGAGAATAACCGGTTCCGGCCAGACGGCTTGCAGAGCCGTTCGTTTACCGGTGCTTCGGGTTCGGTGGGCGTGAACGCTTCGATCTGGGACGGCGGGGTGTTCGTGGCCAACTACAATCACTCCTACCGGGCTCCAGCAATTGAAGAGTTGTATGCGAACGGCCCCCACCTGGGAAACCTGACGTTTGAGATCGGCAGCGCGAACCTGCGGCGGGAACGGGGAGACGGCCTGGACCTTTCGCTGCGGCATACGACGAACCGCTTGAAGGCCGAACTGAACTATTTCTACTACCGAATGCGCGATTTCGTGTTCCTTGCGCCGACGGGAGAGCGGGAGGATGGGCTCCCGGTCATTGATGGCCGGGTGCAGGCGGGGCTCCATCGGAACGTTTGGTTGAATCTGGGCTTCGACACCGTAAACGCCGAGTTGACGGGTTTGGGAACGCCTCTGCCCCGCATTCCGCCGGTGCGCGGAAGAGTTGGCTTCGATTTGCGGGCCGGGCGGTGGAGTCTGCTGCCGGAGGTGGTCATGTCGAACCAGCAGAACCGCATCTTCACGACTGAAACCGAAACGGCCGGTTTTGCGGTGTTCAACCTGCGGGGGGCTTATACGTTGACGACGCAGCACACGATCCACCTGTTTGGCGTGAACTTTTTCAACGCCGGCAACCGGCTCTACCGGAACCATCTCTCCTTCATTAAGGACGTGGCGCCAGAGATTGGCCGGGGCGTTTCGTTCAGCTACTCGGTTCGTTTCTTCTAGGCTGTTACGCTGAAGGGATGCTCTCCGTTCGCGGCCACGTGCTCCGCATGGCCGCGCTCGCTTGGCCGATTATTGTCGCTGAACTCGGCTGGATGTCGATGGGCTTGGTGGATACGATCATGGTCGGTCCGCTCGGCAAAGAGGCGATCGGCGCGGTGGGCGTGGCCAATATTCTCTACGACACGTTCGGTATCTTTTCGCTGGGCCTGCTCTTAGGGTTGGACCCGTTGGTCGCCCAGGCGTACGGCGCGGGGCGGCCGGCCGAAGCGAACCGGTACCTCCGGCAGGGCGTGTGGCTAGCGCTGTTCCTGACGCCGCCGACGATGGTGATGGCGCTGAGTCTGCCGGTGTTGATGCAGTGGATTGGGGTGCAGGGGCCGGTGCGAGCGTTGGCCGAGCCGTACATTCTGGCGCTCTCCACCGGGACGCTGCCGTTGCTACTTTATGCCGCGTTCCGGCGGTTCCTGCAGGCGACCGACCGGGTGCGTCCAGTGATGATCGCGCTCGTTTCGGCGAACCTGATTAATGCCGCGGCGAACTATGTCCTGATCCACGGAGCGTTCGGCTTACCGGCGTTTGGGGTAACGGGGTCGGGGTGGGCGACCGCCATCTCCCGGGTCTTTCTGGCGGGGGTACTGATTGCCGCGACACGGGTGGACGATGTCACCGCCCTCTGGGCGAAGGGGCAGCGGTGGGTGAAGCCGCGGGCGGAGGACCTGCGGGAGTTGCTGCGGCTTGGGGCCCCGGCGGCCGGACAGATCGGATTCGAGATTGCGGTGTTCGGAGCCGCGACGATGTTGGCGGGTCGGCTGTCGACGGCGTCGTTGGCGGCCCACCACATTGCGTTGAACATGGCGAGCATGACATTCATGGTGCCGCTGGGGATCTCTTCGGCCGGGGCGGTGGCGGTGGGCCAGGCTTTAGGCCGGAACCAACCAAAGGAGGCCAAGCGGGCCGGGTGGGTGGCGCTGGGCTTTGCAGGTAGTTTCATGACGGTGGCGGGACTGGTGTTCGCGTTCGCCCCCGGCGTGGTGCTGGGGGCTTTCACGAACGATCCGGAGTTGCTCGCGATCGGGGTGGGTCTACTGCGGATTGCGGCAGTTTTTCAGCTGTTTGACGGACTGCAGGTGGCGGCGACGGGGATTCTGCGGGGGGCGGCGGAGACCCGGTTGCCGATAGTGGCGAACCTGGCAGGGCATTGGGTGCTGGGTCTGCCGCTGGGCTACTACCTTTGCTTTGAACGCGGCATGGACGCGGCGGGTCTGTGGGCCGGACTGTCGGTAGGGTTGATCGTGGTGGCTGTGCTGCTGGTTTGGCATTGGTGGCGTCTGCCGTTGCGGCCTGTGTCATCCTGAAGCCATGCGCGGGCTTTGGCAGCGACTCAAAAAGGCTCTTCGGCCGCGCATTGCGCAGCGAATCACGCGGGCGGGGCTCTGGTTCACCATTACCATCCTGCTGACGGGCGTCGGGGCCTTTCTCTCGGCCAATAATCTGATTTTCCTTATCCTGTCGGCGCTGCTGGCCACGTTGGTGGTCAGCGGCAATTTGAACCGCTTGACGCTGGCGGGACTAGAAGTGGAGTTCGAGCCGCCCGAGCACCTCTTTGCGCGCGAGAACGCTTCCGGGCGGATCGTGATCCGGAACACCAAATCGTGGTTCCCGAGTTTTGCCCTGCGCCTTTCGAGTGCGAACGAAAACGGGCTGCGGCAACCGGTGTTTATCCCGTTGATCGCGCCGGGAGAGATGGTGAGCTTCTACGCCGAGGTCCGGTTCGCGCGCCGGGGGCGCTACCGGGAGAACGGATTCGAATTCTCGTCGCGGTTTCCGTTTGGGTTCGCCGAACGCCGGGCCGGGGTGACGTTGCTGGCTGAAGTGTTGGTCTATCCGGAACTGGAGGAGCGCCATCTGACGGAGCCGCTGTTTGTCGAGTTGCTCGCAGAGGCGGAGGCGCGCCGGCAGGGCCGGGGGACCGAGTTCCATCAATTGCGGCCATACCGGTTCGAAGATGATGCGCGGCACATCGATTGGCGGACTTCGGCGCGACATGGGGAGATGTATCTGCGGGAGTATGCCGTCGAGCAACTCGAGGACGTCGAATTGTGGCTCGACCTGGGCGGTTGGCTGCCACACGGGTTCGAACAGGCGGTGCGCGCAGTGGCGACCCAGGCTTTTGAGCTCGATCGCCGGGGGCTTCGGGTCAAGCTGCGGACGCAAGAGTGCGACCTTGCGGTACCGGAACAGGTTGATATCTATGGGCTGCTGAAGTACTTGGCTCTGGTGGAACTGGAGCCGTTGGCGCGGCCTTTTCCTGAAACTAGCGTACCCGCGGCGGGGCTGATGCTGCTGCATACGGCGGCGACCGAACGAGCCCCCTCGCCGTTGTTAAACCGGACGATCTGTTCCAGGGATTCGGGTCGTGAGTTACACGCCGCGGCGCCGGAGCAGGACGATCGCCGTTAGTCCGCTGGCGAACAGCAGATAGGTCCCCGGTTCCGGAATGCCACTAATGGCGGAGCTGGTCCAATTCCGCGTTACCTGATCATAGAGGCTCGCATGCAGTCCGTAGTAAATGCCAGACGCATAAGTCCCGGAGCTGAGTTGCGGCACGGTGCTCGCCGAGGCGACGCCGATGATGACGTTTCCGACGAACATGGGGCCGCCGGAGTCACCCGCGGCGACGATGCCGTAGTTGGCGGGCTCGGAGGCGGAGGAGAAGTTATGCGCTGTGAGCAGGGGGTTGTCCACCTCCCCGGCCAGAATCCCCAGAAGCCGGTTCTGCGCCGTGCGGCGGGTTCCCCCCGGCAGGGCGCCGGACGGGTTGCCGCCAAGTCCGTATCCGACCATATCGACTACGGTGCCGGTGGTGTCCCCGAAGCCTATGGGCGCGGAGCCATCGGCAATGGTATAGACCAACGCATCGCCTGGCGCCGAGGTCGCCAGACGCAGAATGGCGATGTCGTACTCCTGAATGGCGGCGTTGGAAGCGCGATTGGCGAAGAGCGGGTGTACCTCGGAGCCGCTGACGCCCACCGTGGCGAACCCGGAGGCCGTTTGAAACGTCACGTTCCAACTGTTGGCCGGGGCGACACAGTGGCCAGCAGTCAGGATCACGGTCGGGGAGACGAGCGCACCGGTACAGCCGAAGGACCCGCCGGCGATGTAGTTCCCCACGATGCTCGCGACCCCGGTGTAGGAGTTGTTGGCGGTAATATATCCAGGAGACGAAGTATTGTGAATCGTCATCGCGCTGGTGGTGGCACTGACGATGCACAAGAGGATACCGCAATGGCGGACAATAGCCATACCCAGAACTTACTACGAAACTTATCAAGCTATTCGCAAAACCACGCGAGAATCTTGCCCTAGGCGGATAAATACGGAAACTTACTTAAGCCGGACTAAGAGAAACACCGGAGAGATTGGGCCTTGCCTGGGGAGAATCCCTGAGTCGAACGTGCTACCATCGCGGCAAAGCGATGGAAAAGACCAACCCCCTCTACTACCTCGAAAGCGACTTTCCGAACGATGAATTGAGCTTGGCGCCACCGGCCGAACCAGCTAATCGCCGATTCTTCGTGACCGCCTTAGCGACCGGTTTTGCCTTGGCCGTGCAGCCGGTATCCGCTGCGGCCATTACGACGGACACGGAAGGCCTGACGGCGGGCGAGGTGAAAATTCCGGCGGCGGGCGGGGATATTCCCGCTTACCGGGCGATGCCGGCCAAGTGGAAGAAGTTCCCGGTGGTGTTGGTGGTGCAGGAGATCTTTGGCGTTCATGAACACATCAAGGACGTCTGCCGCCGGTTTGCCAAGGCCGGCTGGTTCGCGATTGCTCCGGAGATGTACGCCCGGCAGGGTGATGTTTCAAAGCTGCAGAACATTCAGGACATCTTCAAGATCGTCAGCCAGGTGCCGGACACGCAGGTGATGGCGGATCTGGACGCCGCGGTGGCCTATGCCGCCAAGACCGGCCAATGCGATACGAAAAAGCTGGGGGTGACCGGCTTTTGCTGGGGCGGGCGAATTACTTGGCTCTACGCGGCGCATAACCCGAAAGTGAAGGCCGGGGTGGCTTGGTATGGACGCCTCGTTGGCGATCCGACGGCGAATTCGCCGAAGCACCCCGTGGACTTGGCCGCGTCGATCAACGTGCCGGTACTCGGCCTCTACGGCGCGAAAGATCGCGGGATTCCGCTCGAATCGGTAGAGAAGATGCGTGCCGCACTGAAAGCGGCGGGCAAGCCAGGCGAGATTCAGGTGTATCCCGAGGCCGACCATGGCTTCCACGCCGATTACCGTCCGACCTACAACGAGGCGGCGGCCAAGGATGGCTGGCAGAAATTACAGGCTTGGTTTAAGAAACACGGCGCGGTGTAAACGGATCTACAAGCAGGAGGTGTTCGCACCATGATTTACATGATCGTGATTGGGTTCCTGATCGGCTTGGTGGCGCGGTTCCTGTTTCCAGGACGCGACCCGGGCGGGTTCATCATTACGACCTTGCTGGGCATCGCCGGTTCGATGATCGGCAGCTACGCCGGTCAGGCGATGGGTTTTTACGCGGCTGGACAACCGGCTGGATTTCTGATGTCCGTCGTCGGGGCGATGGTTCTGCTGTTCGCCTTCCGGATGATCCGTTCGAAGGCTTAATCCGATGCTGTCCGTAGCAGTACTCACCAACGTGTTGGGCCTGGCCATCGGCGCCGGGCTTAATCTCTATGCGGCCGTCCTGGTGACCGGGCTGGGGATCCACTATGGCTGGCTGACGCAGTTGCCGGCCGAGCTCAATATTTTGGCGCATCCGGTGGTGTTGATTGCGGCCGGGGTGATGTATGCGGCGGAGTTCGTCGCCGACAAAGTTCCGTTTTTCACGCCAATCTGGGATGGCGTCCATACGTTTATCCGGCCGGCGGGCGCGGCGTTGTTGGCGTTGGGAGCGACCGGCGAGATGGATCCGATGGTGCGTACGCTGGCCATGCTGGCGGCGGGCACCGTCGCCCTCGGCACGCATACGAGCAAGATGGGCGTGCGGTTGATGGCGCATACGACGCCGGAACCGGCGACCCACTCGGTGATGAGCATTGCCGAGGACGTCGGCGTGGTGGCCTTGCTCGCGCTCGTTTTCCAATACCCATGGGTGGCGCTGCCCGTCTTGTTGGCTCTGCTGGTGGGGATGGCCGTCCTGCTGCCCTTCCTGTGGCGGGTAGCGAAGTTCCTTGTGTCGGGCCTGTGGGGGCGGGTGACGTCGATTTTAGGTCTGACGCCTGACGCCGAAGCGGTTCCCGCCTGGGTGCCCCAGCAAGTGCAGGCGGTGCGCGTGTTCAGCCGGAAAGTAAAGGGCGCGCCGCGGGTATGGCCAGGCTATCTGTTGCTCTACGGCACCCAGACGCAGTTCACCTATAAGCGTTGGGGCCGGGTGCGCACGGTCCCCGTCGGCGACGCGGAAGCGCGTCCGGAGTGGGGTTTCGTGTTCAACGTGGTCCGCTGCTCCGGAGGCGCGAGTTTTTACGTGACGAAGGAGTGGTGCCCGGTTCTTACTTCACAAACGCCTGGCGGAGCATCGCTTCAAAAGGTGGAGTACAAATAAGCGCGTTGCCGCCGTAGATGGAGTCCGTGCCGGCAAAGTTGAAGAACTTGCCGCCGGCTTCCTCGACGAGGACTTTGAGCGGGCAGAGGTCCCAGGGCTGGGCGCTGGGTTCCACCCAGACTTCGGCTTTGCCGGTGACGATCATCATGCAGTCCGGCCCGCCGCTGAGGCTGCGGACGGCCCAGAAGTTGGCGCAGAAGTCCATCACCTGGTCGCGGTAGGACCATTTCTTGTTGTTCTGCAGGCCATTAAAGCAGACGACGGCACGGTCGAGACGATCGACGGCAGACACCTTGCAGCGGACATCGTTGCACCAGGCGCCGCCGCCGACGCTGGCGAAATAGGTCTCTTCCATCACGGGGTAATGGGCGCAGCCGGCGACGGGTTGGCCGTTCTCTTCGAGGCCGAGCAGGACGCCCCAGAGCATGTTGCCGCGGACGAAGTCGCGGGTACCGTCAATCGGGTCAATGATCCAGGTGCGGCCGGAGCGGGAGGGCTTGGCTACTCCTTCCTCGCCACGCTGGCCGTCTTCGGGGAACATCTCTTCGAGCATCCGCGCAATCAGCTTTTCGCTCTCTTTGTCGGCGATGGTAACAGGCGAATCGTCGCTCTTGTCTTCCATCTGAATGCCCTGTTCAAAGTAGCGCATGGCCAGCGAGGAGCTGGCTTTCGAGATGCGGCGCATTGCCGCGATTTCGCGTTCGTAATTCATCTTTGGACTATTATCTAACGATGAGCCTGCGAACCGTGTATTCCCTCCTCGAAGAGGCCGTCAGCAAGTATGGCGAAGCCGTGGCGTTGCACCAACCGGTGGTCATCGAAAAAGAGCGAAGCTATCAGACGTGGACGTGGCCGCAGTATCGGGATGCGGTGCGGGAGATCGCCTGCGGGTTGCGGGCGATGGGCGTCCAGCCGGGCGAAATTGTCGCCCTCGGCAGCGAGACCCGGGCCGAATTCTATCTCACTGATCTGGCGATTATGACCAACGGTTCGACCGCCGCCGCGCTGTATGCGAACTCGCTGCCGGCCGATCAGGTGAAGGCGTTGCGCACGTGCGGCGCGAAGATCGTGTTCCTTGAAGATCCCAAGTACCTGAAGATGCTGCGGGCGGCCGGGGGCGGGGAACTGGAGGTGCAGTGGATCCTGTTGACGGGCTTTGAAGAGGGAGTCGCCACGCTGGCCGAGGTGCGGGCCCGGGGGCAGGCGGCGTTGAAAGAAGATCGCGATTACTTCGAGCGAATCCGCGTGATGGTGAAGCCGGAGGACCGGGCGATTCTCTATCTCACCTCGGGCGCGACGGGCGAGCCGAAGATGGTGGAGGTATCGCACGCCGCGTTGGTGGCCAATGTCGACATGGGCCCGCCGGCCATCCCGATTGGTCCGCAGGACCGCATGCTGGCGTTCCTACCCTCAGCCCACATCGCGCAGCGGATTGCATTGGAGTTGCTGCCGCTTCGCATGGGCGTGCCCGTGTGGTTCAGCGAGAGCCTGGCCAGGATGCCGCACGAGTTCAAGATCGTCAAGCCGACGTTCTTTCTGGCGCCGCCGCGGGTCTGGGAGCGAGTCTATTCCACGGTCCGCACCGAACTGCAGAAGTTCACGGGACTGAAGCGGACGCTGGCGTTCACCGCGCTCGGTATGGGGCAGGAGGCCGCGCAGTTGCGGCAGCGCGGAGAGACGGTACCGCTGCGGCTCTCGCTTCCGCTGAAGCTGTTTGACAAGTTAGTGTTTGCTAAGATCCGTGACCGCTTTGGCGGGGAGTTGAAGTTTCCCATCTCCGGCGCTGCCCCGTTGAGCAAGGATCTGGGGCTGTTTTCCGACATGAGCGGCATGCCGCTGATTGAAGGCTTCGGTCTCACCGAGGGCGGCATCAACTGCCTGAACCCGACCGACAAGCCGCGGCTGGGGACCATTGGCAAGCCGCTGCAGGGCGTGAAGATGAAGATCTCCGACGATGGCGAGTTGCTGATCAAGTCCCCGTCAAATGCCACCGGCTATTTCAATGATCCGGCGGCTACGGCCGCCGTTTTCCAGGACGGCTGGCTATACACAGGCGACCTGGGCAGCATCTCTGACGATGGGTTCGTTTCGATCGTCGGCCGCAAGAAGGAGATGATCGTCTCCTCGAACGGCAAGAAGATCTATCCGTCGCGCGTCGAAGCTCTCTTCAAAACCGAGCCGCTAATCAGTCAGATGGTCCTGGCCGGCGAGCAGCAGCCGTACGTTACCGCGCTCTTCACCCTGAACCCGGTGGCCGCCGAGGCGCTCGAAGGCATGAAGGGCAAAAAGATGGAGGAGCTGGTCAAGGAACCGGTTGTCCAAAAGGCGGTGAAAAAAGCCGTCGAGCGGGCGAACAAAGAGCTGGCCGTTTATGAGGCCATCAAGAAGTTCCGCATCCTCGACAAAGACCTTTCGATTGAGGCCGGCGAACTGACGCCTACGATGAAGGTGCGGACGAAGAAGGTGCTGGAGAAGTACTCGGGGTTGATTCAGGAGATGTACGGGTCGAAAGAAGATCTCCTGTAGCGGTGATGCGGCGGTGGTCGCCGTCGCCATGCTCAATGGTCAGGATGATCCGGTTGGGGGGCAGGAAGCGCGCGAACTTCTCGCCCCACTCGATCAGGACGAGAGCATTGGCTTCGAAGATCTCTTCGAGGCCGAGCGTGAAGAGTTCGCGCGGCTCGTCGAGCCGA
>LNFE01000086.1 GCA_001464575.1 Acidobacteria bacterium Ga0077553
TGACGTCGGCGGAAGGGGCGACCCCGAGCGCTTCGACTAGAGCGGCGACCAGCGTCGTCTTGCCGGCGCCGAGATTGCCCGTCAGTTGCACGACGGCGCGGCGGGGGAGCCGGGCGGCGAGTTCGGCGGCCGCGGCGCGCGTCTCGTCGACGTTGGCGGGGGACCAGGTGTAGCTAGGCACAGCGGCGGATAGCCTCCGGGAGAAAGCGGAGCAGGTCCGTGGCGATGACGCAGCGCTCGGTGAGTTCGGCGGCGGCGAGTTCGCCGGCGAGGCCATGCAGATAGACGGCGGCGAGAGTGGCTTCCCAGGGCGGGGCAGTGGTCAGCAAGGCGGCGAGCTGGCCGGTGAGAATGTCGCCGCTGCCGGCGGTGGCCATGGCGGGGGAGCCGGTGGGGTTAATCGCCGTCCGGCCATCGGGTGAAGCGATTATGGTGCGATGTCCTTTCAGCACGACGATCGCCCTGGTGCTGCTAGCGAGGGTCTGGGCGTCGGCGATCCGGTCGGCGACCGCGCGGCCGAGGAGGCGGGCCATTTCTCCGGGATGCGGGGTGAAGACGCGCGGCCCGGCGAAACGAGTGGGCATGGCGGAGGCGAGCGAGTTGAGGCCATCGGCGTCGACCACCATGGGCAGGGGGCAGTCGCGGACGAACTCTGGCACGCGAGGATCGAGCCCAAGGCCGGGGCCGAGGGCGACGCTGTGTTTGCCGGTGATGGGCCACTCGCCGTCGAGCGGCGCGGTCATCAGTTCGGGCGTGGGCAGGCTGGTGCCGCTGGTTGCGACGGTGACGAGCCCCGCGCCCATGCGCAGCGCCGCCAGGCCAGTCATGCCAATCGCGCCGGTCTTCCCCGCCGCGCCGCCGATGGCGAGCACGTGTCCGAAGGTGCCTTTATGCCCCTCGGCTGGGCGCGGGGCGAGCAGATGGCGCCAGGCAATGGGTTCGTTTTGACAGAGAGCGATTTCGTCCATCAGCGACGGCGGCGTGCCGATGGGCGCGACCGTGACGCGGCCGAGGCCTTGGCCGAGCAGATGAGCGCGCTTCGGCGCCGTGAAGGTGACCGAGTAGTCCGCGCGGACCACGGCGCCGCCGGCGAGGCCGGTATCAGCGTTCATGCCGGAGGGCAGGTCGACGGCGACGATTCGCGCGAGCGGGAAGCCCGAGTTGATTTCGCCGATCAGCGTGGCGTAAGGCTGGCGGGCCGGGCCGGTGAGGCCGGTACCGAGCAGCGCGTCGACCACCACGGTAGCGAGACGGGCGTGCGCCGGAATGGAGTTGTGGATGGCGGTGAAGCCGCTGGCGCGCAGCAGGTTGATTTGGGGATGAGGCTCGGCGGCGAGAACGACATCCAGAGCGCGGGGCGCAAAGCGGGTGAAGAGCAGGCGGGCGATGGCGAGCCCGTCGCCGCCATTGTTGCCTTTGCCGGCGAAGATCACGATGCGTTGTTCGTGGAGCGGCGCGAACTGGCGTTCGAGCACTTCGACGACGCGGTGGGCCGCATTCTCCATCAGCACGAGATCGGGCAGACCGGCCTCGATGGTCCGCGCGTCGATCGCGCGCATCTCGGCGGCGGTGAGGACCTTGGTCATGCAGCGCTCTTCAGCATATCTTCCAGGCGCCGCAACTGCCCGGGGGGCCCGAGGACGATGAGGTAATCGCCGGCGGCCATGACACACTCGGCCGGTGGATTGAAGATCATCTCGCCGTTCGCCCGCCGGATGGCGAGTACGATCACGCCCAGTTCGCGGCGAATCGGGGTGTCGCGGAGCGACTTCGAAACGAACTCGCTGCGGCCGGTGACCAGGATCTGCTCGATCCGGACGTCGAGGCCGATGGCGTTGCCGGTGGTGAAGTCGATGAAGTCCTTCACATGGGGGCGCAGCAGGCTTTGCGAAAGCCGGTGGCCGGCCATGGAGTAGGGCGCATAGACGATATCGGCGCCCGCCCGCTTGAGTTTGGCTTCCGAGTCTTCTTCAATGACGCGGGCCGCGACCTGCACCTTGGGGTTGAGCGTTTTGGCAGTCAGGATGAGGTAAAGGTTGTCGGCGTCGGTGGACAGGGTGGCGATGAGTCCGGCCGCGCGGTCGATGCCGAGTTCGCGCAGCGATTCGTCACGGGTGCAGTCGGCGGCTACGGCGACATAACCCATCCGCATCGCCTGTTCCACCTCTTCCTCGTTCCGGTCCACGATCAGGAAGGCGGCCGCGGAGATATCGAGTTCGGCCGCGGCGGCGCGCCCGACGCGGCCGAAGCCGCAGATAATGTAGTGGTTTTCGAACTTGTCGATCATGCGTCGGTTCCGTCTCTTTGCAAAGTATCCGCTTAACTCGAGTTCCACCACGGTCTGGGTCAAGGCGCCGAGGGAGACGATCATCGTCGAAACCCCGACGATGACGTAGACGATGTTCCAGGTGCGGGCGGCCCGGGACATCGGCAGGATTTCGCCATAGCCAACGGTGGTGATGGTGGTCAGCGCCATGTAGAAGGCTTCAAACGCGGGGAAGCCGCCGAAGGTCATGTAGCCCCACGCGCCGAGAATAAGCACGCTGGCGACGGCAAGCCCTACCGCGGCGAGTCGCTTCTGGATCCGCGCCCACGGGGAGACAGAGCGATTCACGCCACCCGCCGGACGAGCAGGATCGTCATGTCGTCATTCGAATCCGGCGCGTGGATCCACTGTTCAACGGCGCGGAAGACTTCGGCGATGATGGCGTCGTTCGGCCGATCGATCACCCGTTGAATCGTTTCAATCAGACGGTCTTCGCCAAACATTTCGTCATACTCGTTTTCGGGCTCGGTGATGCCGTCGGTATAGAGTACGAGCAAGTCACCGGGTTCGAGTTGCACGGTGGACTCATCATATTTCGCCAGCGCGAAAGCGCCGACCACCATGCCGTTCACGTCCAGACGGATGACCTCGCCGCCGCGGAAGAGCAGCGGCTGCAGATGGCCGGCGTTGGTGGAGGTCAGGATGCCGGTGGTTTCGTCGTAGACGCCGAAATAGAACGTCGCGTACTTTTCGGCCGTGGTGTGGGCATGAAGGTGCTTATTCAGCTGGCTGACGATGGAAGAAGTGCAGCAGGCCTGGCCCAACTCCTGCGAGTGGCGGATTTGCGCGCGAAGCGCCGACTGCACGTTGGCCATCAAAATGGCCGCCGAAATTCCTTTGCCCGCCACGTCGCCGAGCGCAAGGGCGATGCAGTGATCGTTGACGCGCTGATAGTCGTAGTAGTCACCGGATACAGAGCGGGCGGGGTTGAGGCGCGCGGTGAGGACCAGGGAATCGGACGGGGGAACGGTGCGGGGGTAAAGCTGCTCCTGCACTTCGCGGGCGATGGTGAGGTCGGCCTGGATGCGTTCGTTGTCCTTGGCGACGACGAGGAGCTTTTCGAGGTTCTCCGTCATCGAGTTAAACGAGTGGGAAAGGTCGGCGAGCTGGTCGCGTCCCCGGACGGGGATACGCGTCGAGAAGTCGCCGGCCTGCACGCGACGGGTGCCTTCGTAGAGGTGGTGCACGGCGCCGGTAATCGTCCGGGTGATGGAGATGCCGATGACAAGGGCAACCACTTCAAAGAAGAGAAAGAGCCCGGCGAACAGATAGAAGGAGCTCAGGAGCGGCTGGTCGACATCGGCTTTCTGCGAAAACACCACACGATAAACCTGCGAGATCCGGGTGTGGATGCCAAGGACCACTTTCCGCTCAGCGCTTGGGTTCGCCCAGTCATAGACGGGCAGTTCGGAGCCCCAAAGGATTTGCAGATCGAAGAAATTGGCCGGCGCGGGAACGCCCCGTACGGCACGGTCGTCGTCGGTGTCGCGATCATGCAGCTTCATTCTCCGGTCGCCGGAGCTCATGTCCATCAGCGTGATAGCGCCAAGGCCGGGGATGAGGTCGGCCAGGTAAGCCCGGGTTAGCGGTGCGATGACGGTGACCGAGCCCTGGCCGGAATGATGGTGGGCCCAGGCGTAGAGGAGACCGTCCTTCAACAGCAAGCCGGAGGTGTGTTCCTGCACGTTGGGAGGAGCCGTCAACTTCGAGTCAACCGGCAGTCGCACGTCGGGCTGGCCGGGACGCGTGAACAGATACTCGACGCCGGGAAAGCGGGAATTGAGAAGACTAAAGAGCCGGCTGGCCGGCTCGGCCGAAGAGCCTAACGCGCCAGTGAGTACGGCAGCCGACGAATCGTGGAGCACCTCGATCCGCTTGTTGAATTCGGCCGCCACGAGATAAAACGCCGTCTGCGAGGCGATGACCCATGCGCCCATCCACCCCAACGCAAACAGCAACAACACCGGGACCACCGCGATGAACAGGTAGCTTGAAAGCAGCCGGTTCCGCAGCCGCCACACCGAGTGCTGAATCAGCCGCCGCAAGGCACGGAGAGCCACCCAGGACCCGGAAGCGAGCAGAACGATAAGCAAGCCGGGCGCCAAGAGCGAACCGGGCGCGAAGTAAGCCACCCCGAGCCACGCAATGGCCATGACCAAGGCGAACTGCTCGATGCGGCCGAACGGCATCGCCGCTGGGTGCGGCGGCTGTTCGGCCGTGTAGCGGAACGGGGCTTTGGGGGCGGACGGATCGCTCACGAATTTTGAGTGTGGGCAATGCCCGGCGTCATTTCGAACTCCTCTTCCGGCGTGAGGTACAAGCGCGTGAGGCCGTTGCGAAGATGGTTGAACGCCGTCTCGACGTCATCGGCGAACTGAAAAATGTGCAGGTCCTCCGGCGAGATCAGCCCGTACTTGGCAAGCGCCTCGAAATTGAAGACCTCTTTCCAGAACGAGGTGCCGTAGAGAAGCACCACGATGGGTTTATGCAGCTTGCGGGTCTGCACGAGCGTCAGAATCTCGAACAGTTCGTCCATAGTGCCGAAGCCGCCGGGGAAAACTACCAGCGCCTTGGCGAGATAGGCGAACCAAAACTTGCGCATGAAGAAGTAGCCGAACTCCATGCTGAGATCCGGCGTGATGTAGGGGTTCGGCGCTTGCTCAAACGGAAGCGCAATGTTCAGGCCAACCGAGATGCCGCCCGCGTCGAAGGCCCCGCGGTTGGCCGCTTCCATAATGCCTGGCCCGCCGCCGGTGGTGACCACGAAGCGCTGTGCCGACGTGGGCAAACTATCGCTCCACTGCGTGAGCCGCTTGGCCAGTTCCCGGCACTCAACGTAGTAGCGCGCCATTGGGCCTTCCTCGTGAATTCGCGCCGACCCGAACATGGCGATGGTATCCCGGATCTTCTCTTTGCGAAAGACGCGCAGAGGGCCCAGGTATTCCGATAGCAGCCGGACACTGCGGGCTTCCGAGGACTCCAGGAACTCATCGTCGTGGAAGAATAGGGGTGGTTTGGCGGGGGATTTCATTCTTGGCCTTTGGTTTTGGCCTCGAGTTCAGCGAGGCGCTTTTCCAATTCTCGCACCGTGCGCAACATCTCCGGCAGTTTGGGGAACGCGGTGACCGCGCGGAGCCAGGTCCGATTGTCGAAGGCGGGCGAACCGGAAACCAGCGTGCCCGCCGGGACATCATGGCCGATGCCGCTCTGCGCGTAAGCGATGGCATTGTCATGGATCGTCAAATGGCCAGACACGCCCACTTGTCCCGCCAGCAGGACGCTCTTACCGAGAATGGTGCTGCCCGCGATGCCCACCTGCGAGCAGATGATGTTGTCTTCGCCCACGACGCTGGCGTGGCCGACCTGAACGAGGTTGTCGATCTTGGCGCCGCGTTTGATGCGCGTCTCGCCGACCGTCGCCCGGTCGATGGCCGTCAGCGCCTGAATCTCGACATCGTCTTCCACCACGACGATGCCGCTCTGCACAATCTTGTACTGGGTTCCGGCGGCCGTCTTCGCGAAGCCGAAGCCATCGCCGCCCACCACCACGCCATTCTGCAGGATGACGCGATGACCGATCTGGCAGAACTCACGCACGCTGACATGGGCGTGGGCCAGGAAGTCGTCGCCGATGCGCGCGCCTTCGTAGATGGCGACGTGCGGGTGCAGCACGGCGTTCCGGCCGATGGTGACGTGGGCGCCCACGGCCACGAACGGTCCGATGGAGGCGCATTCTCCGATTGATGCCGTCGGGTGGATCGACGCCATCGGGTGGATGCCGGGCTCCGGCCGTGGCGGTTGATAGTACAGCTCGAGCGCCCGGGCGAAGTCGTGATAGGGGTTCTTGCTTTCGAGCGTCGCCATGCCCTCAATGGGCGCGTTCGCCAGAATCGCCGAAGCGCGGGAGGCCTTCACTTTGGGCGCGTATTTCGGGTTGGCGAGAAACGTCAACTGGCCGGGGACCGCCTGTTCCATCCCGCAAACGCCAGTAATTTCGATGGTCGGGTCGCCGTGTAAAATGCAGCCAAGCCTGCCGGCCAGTTCGCCCAGAGTTAGGGAAGAAGTCATAAGGAGAAGTACACTGTTATTATGCAGAAGTCTGTTCCCTTAGCCGGATGGATTCTTCTGTTGCCCTGCTCGCTGTGGGCGCAGGGAGAGCTACAAAAAGCGGCTGAGGAATTCAAACTGGCGACCCGGGAACTGGGTCTGCGGGCCGATTCTCCAGCTCGTGTGGCTGGCAAGCGGCAGTACCCCTGGCAGACCTGGCACGGCCGGCTGTCGTACAACCTGCGTAATGATCTGCTTGATGCAGTGCCGCACGAAATCGCCCAACGCGGCGGCGGCAAGAATCTCTTGCGGCGAGGGCAGTTCGGCTTCAACGTCGCCGGTCCGGTGATCGGGAAATCGACTTTTGCCTCGCTCTCCTATGAAGGCGTTCGCGAACGCATCGGCCGCAACTCGTTGCGCACGGTCGCCATTGGGCCGGAGCGCCGCGGCGACTTCTCCCAAACGGTTGATAGCGCCGGCGCCCCGCAACAGATCTTCGATCCCGCGACCACCCGGCTGAACCCGGATTTTGATCCCGCGCAGCCGGTTTCGACGAGCAACCTCGAATACATCCGCCAACCTTTTCCGGACAGCGTGATTCCATCCAGCCGGCTGGACTCGGTGGCTCTCCGCGGCGTGTCCCTGTATCCGGAACCAAACGCCGACGCCGGTCCGTTCTTCCGCAACAACTACTTCGTGGTTTCCCCAGAGACGAACAAGGCCGACGGCATCATCATCAAGATCGACCATACGCTCGATGAGAAGAGCCGGCTGAGCCTTTCGCTCTCGGCGACCAATGGTTTTGCGGTCGCTTCGCGGTTGATGCCGACGATTGCCGACCCCGGCGCCAACGACCGGATTTACAGCGCCCGCCGCGGCACCGTGGAGCACATTCTGACGTTGAGCCCGCGTACGATTAACACACTTACGCTCGATCTGGCGACGGATCGTAGCGATTCCAGCCGGCCCGGCGAAGTCTTCCCGGACTATCGCTTCTCCGGCAACTACCTGGGCATGGGCCGGGCCAATCCCGTGCAACTCACCGCGCATAACACCTATTCGCTCTCCGATGGCTACTCTACCCGTATCGGCAAGCATAGCCTGCGCGCCGTGGCCCGGTTCACCCACTATCAGGTGCATGCGTTTCTCCCCCACTATCCCCAAGGCCGCTACACTTTCGGCCCCGGCTTCACCTCCCTGCCAGGCATCAACAACACCGGGTACTCGTTCGCCAGCTTTCTGCTCGGCGCCGCCGAGTACGCCGAAGCCAGCCTCTTCCCCTCGCCCTCTTATTGGCGGCGGAACACGGCCAGCTTCGTGTTGCGGGATCAGTATGAAGTCACCAAGCGCCTGAATCTCACCCTTAGCGTCAACATGGATTTGTCCACGCCGCGCACAGAAAAGTACAACCGGATGTCCACCGTCCGGCTCGACGTCATCAACCCCGCCAACGGCCGGCCCGGCGCGCTGGTCGCCGGTGGCGCCGCGCAGCCCACCCGTATCCGCCCCGGCACTAGCCTAGGCTTGGCCTGGAACCCCACGGGCAACCCGAAGAGCGTCGTCCGCGGCAGCTATGGGTTAAGCTTCCAGGCCGTTCCGCTCTACACCTCCCAATGGGGAACCCAGGGCTTCAACGGCACGCCAACATCCATCTCGACGAACACCCAACTGTCCCCCGCGATCCTCCTGCGGGACGGGATGCCTTCGCTCGACCGGCCGCTGCCCGACCTGCGTCCCGAGTTTGCCAACAACACCGTTGCCGACCTAGTGGAACCAACCGCCGCGCAACCCATGTACCAGTCGGCGTCGCTGAGCTACGAACGGGAGCTTCCCGGCCAGCTGATTGTGGCCGGCACCTTGGCCCATGCGCGCGGCCGGCGGCTCTTCGTCTCTAACTCCGCCGCCAACCCGAACGCCATTCCGCTCGAAAATCTTCGGTTCCGCGACGACTTGAACAACGAACTGTTCCGCCGCGAACTGAGGCCCTATCCCCAGTTCCAGCGCTTTGACGTCTTTAGCGCCTGGCCCGTGGGAAACTACAAGCGCAACGCCGGTTCGGTTCGGGTAGAAAAACGGTCGACGAGCGGATTGGGTCTCACCGCCACCTACGAAGCCTCCCAGCAGATGGACGATTACTCCGGGCCGTACGGCGTACAGGACTTTTATAACCGCCGGGCCGAGTGGGCCTTGACTGCATACAACGTGCCGCACCGGGTCTCGCTTTCCTATGCCTATGAGTTGCCCTTTGGCTCGAAGAAGTCGCTGTTGGCTTATAACGACTGGCGGCGATATCTCGTGGATGGCTGGTCCATCAGTGGGATGTCGACGCTGCTCAGCGGCGAACCGATCGCGCTGCGCCCGCAGTTCAACAATACCGGCGGCCTCGTCGAAGCGCTGCGCGTCAACGTCGTGCCCGGCGTGGACGCGGGCGTGGCGAACCCAACGCCGGACCTGTGGTTCAACCCGCTGGCCTTCGACAATCCCGAAAACTTCACGCTCGGCGATGGGCCCCGCACGCATCCTACCCTGCGTAACCCGGCCAGTCAGAATCACGACCTTTCGGTGACCAAGCGCATCCCCATCGACGCCGAGCGCGCCCTGGAGCTGCAAGCCACTGGCTTCAACTTCGTGAACACCGCCAACTGGAACAACCCAGACCCGGTAATCGGCCCGGCGTCGACGCCGAACGTCAACGCCGGCCGCATCATCGGTTCCGTGGGCGGCCGCGTGATCCAGGTCGGGCTGAGGCTAAGCTTTTGACGCGCCGCCACGTACTCGCGCTGCTCGCGCCGCCGCCACCACTTCCGGAAGGAGCGGCGCCGGGCCGGTTGCGTGTGCCTGTGCTGGTCACCAAGGGCGACCTGGCGAACCTCGAAGCCACCGTTGACGCCAAGCCGGCAAAAGTGGAACAGCTCAAGGGGCCGCAGGACGATCTGCTGGTCTTGATCGTTCTCGACTTCAGCGGAGACATCTCCTACATCGAAGCGGCGCGGACCGGCCTCGAAGCCGCGGCGAAGGAGTTGCCGCCCCACGCTTGGGCGACGGTGCTCCGGGCGCAGGATGGCTTGCGGGTCTTGCAGGACCCCACCGGCAACGTCGAGGAGCTCGTGGCCGCCATGAATACCTACACCGGGGGAGGGAAGGCGGGCCTGCTCGATACCGTGGAGGACGCGGCCAAGCTCGGAGACCGTCTCCTGGCCAAAACCGCTGCCCGGGTAGCCGTGCTCTGCTGCACCGATGGCAGCATCTATAACTACCGCGAGGACTACACCAACCCCGTGATCAATTCGAGCGACTCGCGCGACCTGAGCCGCCGGTTCCCCGATCAGTTGGTCCGGGAAAAAACGCAGAAGCTGATCAGTTCGCTGCTGAATCGAGAGACGCCGGTGTGGATCGTCCATATTCACTACCGGGTCGATACGATCAACGAGGCCTACCAGCGCGGACTGCAGCAGTTGGCGGAGGCCACCGGCGGCGAGGCGGCCATCTGCCGGGGGTTGGCGGAGATTTCCGGCGCCGTCACCAACGCCTTCCGCCGGATCAGAGAGCATTGGAGTGTGTTCCTCGAAGTGCCTCCCGGCAAGTCACGGAACATTGTTGTGGGGTTGAGCGCGCCGGAATGTGATATGACTTATCGGCAAAGGTTCTCGGTGAAGCGATGAAAATCGGAAAGGGTCTGCTGATTGCATTGGTGGGCATCGGAGTGCTGACCGCCGCCGGAACGTATCTGCTTTTGGAGGAGCAGCGCGCCCGGGCGATCGCGGAGAAGAAAGTCGTCGAACTGACGGCGCAGGTCGCCGCGTTGCAGACAGCCCAGCCCCCCCCGGCGCTTGAGTTGGCGCCTGAGGAGCCCGTCGCGCCCGCCACCGGCAAGGCGATCGCCAAGACCGCGCCGACCATTCTGCCCACCGAGTACATCCGCATCATTGCGGAAACGCAAGCGGCGCTCGAGAGCACCCGCAAAGAACTCTCCACCGCGCGCAACGAAGTTGCCGCGCTCCAGGCCCGTGCGACCCAGGAGCAGGAACAGCGCGATAAGTTAACGGCGGAATTGGTCGAAATCAACGAAGCTCTCGCTTCGGTCAAACGCGTCGTCGCCGCCACCCAGACCGATCTCAAGGCGAAGAATGAGCGGCTGGTGCGCCTGGAGACCAGCGAGAAGCTCGTGCGGGAGGCCGCCGGTAAAGCCGAGATCGAATCGGCGAAAAGCATGCGGACGGCGCAGGAGCTTGAGGATCTGAACCGGCGCCGGGAAGTGCTGCTGAACAGCATGGTTCGCCGCTACCGCGAAGTCACCGATCAATACCGCACTCTCTCGCTCCGCGTCCAAACCCGCGCCGACCAACTCGGCCTCGACCCCGGCGCGGGCGAACTCTCCCGCATCCAAACCTCCGTGCAGCAGGCCGAGGAGGATTTTCGGCAACTGAACGGCCTCAGCGCGCAGGCGGCAAAACTGCTGCGGCCGAATCGCTAAGCGGCGGCCTGCTTCTCGCAGTCTTTCGAGCAGTAGAAGACATCGGTCTCGCGCGTGCTGTGGCGCAGCATCCGCGTCTCCGGCGCGAACGTCCCGCAGGTTTTGCACTTGCGCAGGCGCGTGCCGGACTCGGGCGGCGCGTTGCCAGAGGAGGCCGTCGGTGAATCCGGCTGCATCGCCTCCTTGGCGCCTTTGACGAGCAACGTCATCACGGCCCGAAGGAACGTGACTGCGAGGATCGAAACCAATATGCCAATGAGAGCTTTGATCATAAAATGCCGAAAGGCGCCCTACACAAGGTAGGACGCCTTTCTATCGTATCGAGTTTCGGGAACCGGACGGGTCCGTTACTTCTTCTTCTGCGTGCCTTTTTTCGGGGCGGGCGCATTGGGGTTGGTAAAGGTGGTCTCCACCTTCGCACCCATCGACTCAATCATGCTCTTCGCGCTGGCGGCGAACGGACCATCCGGCTTGAGCTGCACGTACTTCTGGAAGGCCTCCTCGGTTCCGGGAACCGGGGTGATCTTGCCGTCGGCGGCCACCTGGGCCTTGCCCACGAGGTAGATGCCGTATTGGTAGTGGGCGTCCGCGTAGTTCGGGTCCATTTCAATGGCCTTCTTGAAGGCGCTGCCGGCGGCTTCGAGCTGGCCGACGTTGGTCAGAATGGCGCCCATGTTGTAGTAGTAGCGGCCCCCGTTGGTGGGGTCGAGCGCGGCGGCTTTGTCGAGCTCAGCGCGGGCTTCGTCGAACTTCTTCACCTTGGCGAGCGCCAGGGCGTAGTTGTTGTGCATGCCGGCGTCGTCGCTCTTCAGCTCAAGCGCCTTGGCGTAAGCTTCCAAACCCTTTGCGCTGGCGGCATCGGCTTCGGCGCCCGTCTTCGTGCCGGCGAGACCCATGTAGGCCTCCGCCATGTTCGCGAAGATCACTTGCTGCTTCGGGTCCAGGGTAACGGCCTTCTCAAAGCCTTCGACGGAGGCCTGGAAGTTCTTCGTCTTCAGGTTCTCCATGCCGGCGTTGAAGGCGTCGTTCAATTCCTTATTCTTCGCCATCGCCGCGGCACGTTCCTTCACCTGCTTTTCCATCGCCTCGCGCTGCTCTTTCGTCATTTCGCGGGACATTTCTTCGGTCACCTGACCGGTGGCCATTGCCGCCTCCATCGCCTGCTTGCGCGCCACGTTCTTCGACAGGTCGAAGTTCACGGGCAGCGGATCGCCCATGCGGGTGCGCACGCCCTTAACGGTATCCTGCACCTTGCCGTCGACTTCGCACTCGATGTCATAGGTCCCGAGCGGCAGACCGGCGTGGAACCACTGGCCTTTCTTGTTGGTCTTAACTTTATAGTTGCCCTTGATGTCGGTCCGGGTCAGCTTAATCAGGGCGTCCTTGAGCGGCTTGCCGTCTTCCCCCTTCACTTCGCCTTCAAGCGAAGCCGTCTGCGCCAGGGCGCCGAACGTAAAGAGAAGAGCCACTGCGGTGAGTGAAAACAGGCGGGAAAGGGATTTCATGAAGGGATACCTCCGACGTGGGGAGCTGGTTTTTGTCAATCCTGAGGATACTACATCAGGACTGCCAGTTGGATGGTTTTCCCGCCCCGCGAGTTCCAAACGATAGCTGAAACCCGCGTTATCCTGAAGGCATCGAATAGGATGATGAAAGCAATCCTGGTTGCGGCGCTCGCCGGCCTTTCCCTCTGGGCCGGACCCGCGGAGCTTTCGAAGGCTTCCGAGCTGTACCAACACACCCAGTACCAGGAGGCGTTCAAGGTTCTTCAGCCGATATTGGGGTCGGACCCGACCGCCCACGAGCTCGCCGGAAAATGCCAGTACATGATGGGCGACTTCAAGAAGGCTGCTGACTTGTTTGAGAAGGCGATCCAATTGAACGGGCAGATTTCCGAACACTACCACTGGCTCGGCCGCGCCTACGGCCGCCGGGCGGAGTCGGGCAACCCCTTGATTGCACCCCACTATGCCTCGAAGGCCCGCCAGATGTTTGAACGCGCCGTTAGCATGGACCCGAAGAACGGCGAGGCGATCAACGATCTGTTCGACTATTACCTCGAAGCCCCCGGCTTCCTCGGCGGCGGGCTCGACAAGGCGCAGGCCTTGCTCGAAAAGATCAAAGCCAACGACCAGGCCGAGTACTACTACGCCACCGCGCAGCTCGCGCAAAAGCGGCAGGAGTTCAATTCGGCCGAACAGCACTTGAAGCGCGCCGCCGAACTGGCGCCCCGGCAGATCGGGCGTCTGCTCGATGTCGCCAAATTCCTTGCCCGGCACGGGCGGCTTATCGAAAGCGAGTCGTTCATCAGCAAGGCGGAGAAGATCGATCCGAACAACCCCAAGCTGCTCTTCGATAAGGCGCAGACCTACATCATCGCGAAGAAGAACCTGCCGACGGCTACCAGACTGCTGGAACAGTATTTGAAGTCCGACCTGAATCCGGAGATGCCGTCGCGGGCCGAAGCCGAAAAGCTGCTGCGGCAAGCCCGGGGCGGCGCTTGAACTGGCGGGAGGCCCTTCGCTTCAGCTTCCACGCGCTGCAGGCGAATAAAGTGCGAACGCTGCTGACGGCCCTCGGGCTGGTCATCGGCAACGCTTCGGTAATTCTGGTTGTGACGATTTCGCTCACGAGCCGGGACTACGTCATTGAGCAGATTCGCGGCATCGGCTCGAACCTGATCATCGCCTATTTTGAAGCCGGGAACCGCACCGGCGTCAGTGTCGACGCCGACTTCGTCAAGATCGCCGACGTCGAAGCCACCCGCCAAGCTCTCGGCAGCCGCGCCACCGCCGTCACCGGGGTGATGACGATTTATGACCAGATGGTGCTTGAAGGCCGCGAGCGCGACGTGAAGATCATCGGCTCGGATCATGAGTACGTCCCGATGCGGAATCTCATCATCCTGGCCGGCCGGCCCATTCAGGTCGACGACGTGCAGCAGCGCAATCGCGTCGCCCTGCTCACGCAGAAATTGGCCACTCGTCTGTATGGCAGCCAGTCGAACTCGATCATGCAGGTGATCAAGATCCGGGGCCTGCAGTTCACCATCATCGGCACCTTCCGCGAAAAGACGGACAGCTTTGGTCTCTCGGAGCTCTCGACCGAGACCATGCTGATCCCCATCACGGTGATGAAATACCTGACGACGGAAGAGCGCATCGACCCCATGTACGTCCAGACGCGCCGCGCCGAAGACGTCATCCCGCTGACTCGCCAAGTGCAGCAGTTGCTCGAAGCCCGCCACCGGCCGGGCGCCAAGTACTATGTCGATAACCTCTCGGCGATTCTCGAAGCCGCCGAAAACATCTCGCTGATTCTCACCGGGGTCCTCGTCCTGGTTTCGGCGATCGCGCTGATTATCAGCGGCATCGGCATCATGAATATTATGCTGGTGACGGTGACGGAACGAACCCGTGAGATCGGCCTGCGCATGGCGCTTGGCGCTTCGAAGCAGATGGTGATGCTGCAGTTTCTGCTCGAAGCGGTGCTGATCAGCGTCTCCGGCGGCTTGCTTGGCATCGCCGTTGGCGTGGCCGGGCCCTTGGCCGCAGGCTACTTCGGCGGCATCGATATCCCGATTTCGCCCACCTCCATCCTGGTCGCCTTCGGCACCTCGCTCGGGGTCGGCCTCGTCTTCGGCCTTCTCCCCGCCAACCGCGCCGCCCAGTTGAATCCCACCGAAGCCCTTCGCTATGAGTGAACTTAAGGAGGGCCTGCGCTTTGAGCTGCAGGCCCAGTGCCCCGTCACCGGCGCCCGCGCCGGCCTGATGCATACCCCGCACGGCGTTGTCGAAACGCCCGTGTTCATGCCCGTCGGCACCCAGGCCACCGTCAAGAGCCTGATGCCGCGGCAGATTGAGGAGGAGCTCGACGCCAAAATCATCCTCTCCAACACCTATCACCTCTATCTCCGGCCCGGCCATGAGCTGATCCGCCAACTCGGCGGGTTGCACAAGTTCATGAACTGGCCCCGGGCGATTCTGACCGATTCAGGCGGCTTCCAGGTCTGGAGCCTGTCGAAGATTCGCAAGGTGACCGAGGAGGGCGTCCTGTTCCATTCGCACCTCAACGGGGACCGCCATCTGTTCACCCCGGAGTCGACCGTCGATACCCAGATCGCCTTGGGCAGCGACATCATGATGGTGCTCGACGAGTGCATCGAATACCCGGCCACCCGCGACGCCGTCGCCAGTTCCACCCGCCGGACCAACCGTTGGGCCGCCCAGGCGTTCACCCACTATCGCCGCCAGAACGTAAATCAGGCGCTCTTTCCCATCGTGCAGGGTGGCATGTACTCCGACCTCCGCCGCGAGTGCGCCGCCGAACTCGTCGAACTTGATGCGCCAGGCTACGCCATCGGCGGCCTCAGCGTCGGCGAACCGCGGGACCTGAGCCTCCAAATGGTGGAGGCCACCGCCCCGCTACTCCCGGTGGCCAAGCCGCGCTACGTGATGGGGGTGGGCAAGCCCGAAGAGCTGATTGAGTACGTAGCGGGAGGCATCGACATGATGGACTGCGTCATGCCGAGCCGAAACGCCCGCAACGGTTGCCTGTTCACCTCCGTTGGCAAAGTGGTCATCAAGAACGCGCAATACCGGGAGGATGCGGGCCCCCTCGATCCGGCCTGCTCCTGCTACACCTGTCGGAATTTCTCCCGGGCCTATCTCCGCCACCTGTTTTTAGCTGAGGAGATCTTGTTTTCAGTACTCGCAACCCTCCACAATCTCAGGTATTACCTTGACATCATGCGCCGGATCAGGCAGGCTATCTTGCTTGGGGACTTCCCCCGATTATTAGCGGCAGCCCGCGCGGCCGAACTGGATTTGAAGTAGTGCCACTTGGACTTTTGTTGCAACTCCCCTCGGCGAACAGCCTAATCGGCTTTCTCCCCATGATCGCGATTTTCGCGATCTTCTATTTTCTGTTGTTCCTGCCTATGCAGCGGCAGAAAAAGCAGACCGCGGAGATGCTCGCCAACCTCAAAACCGGCGACGAAGTGGTTTCGACCGGCGGAATTGTCGGCACCGTAGTTGCCGTGAACGCAACCGATGATACGCTAGTGATTCGCGTGAAGCCGGACAACGTCAAGCTCCAGATGGCGCGCACCGCCATCGCCTCTCTCGTGACGAAGACCGAGAAGGCCTCCTAGGATTTTTTCATGGATAAGAACCTCAAAACCAAAGCCATTGTGATTGTGGCTACGATTCTGATCTGCGTTTACGGGATCATTGGCCTGCCCAAGTCGAAGGTCGAACTCGACCGCAATATCGCCGAAAGCATCAAGCTGGGTCTCGACCTGCGGGGCGGCAGCCAACTGGTTTTGCAAGTTCAGGTGCAGGACGCCTTCAAGGCGGACGCTGACCAGAACATCGAACGTCTCAAGGACGAGATGCAAAAGGCGGCCATCCCCTACGTTTCCATCGACCGGAACGACCCGGCGACCATCGAAGAGGCCGACACCATCCAAATCAACATTAAGGGCATCCCGGTTGACAAGACCTCCGCTTTCCGGGAGATTCTCACCCAGAAGTTTTCTACCTGGCAGATGGGGAGCGTTGGCTCCGACGGCTACCGTCTAACCATGAACAACACCGAATCCCTGGCCATGCGCCGCGATACGGTCACCCGCTCGATGCGGACGATTGAACAGCGCATCAATGGACTCGGCCTCGCTGAAGCCACTGTGCAGCAGCGTGGCAATGGCGAAACCAATCCAGAGATTCTCGTGCAGATGCCGGGCGTTGACGATCCGGCCCGCGTAAAGTCGATTCTGCAGGCGGCGGCAATGCTCGAAATCGTCGAAGTTAAGGACGGCCCGTTTCCGAGTGAAGAGGCGCTGCGCGCCAAGTCAGGCGGCATTCTGCCCCTCGGCACCCGGCCCATCCAGCAGGCTTCCCGCCCCGGCGACCAGGGTGAAAGCTGGTATCTAGCTAACCGCACCGCGGTCGTCACCGGCCGGGACCTGCGCAACGCCCGCCCCTCGCAGGATCAGTTCGGCAAGTGGGAAACGTCGTTCGTCCTCTCGCCGGACGCCGGTCGCCGTTTTGGCCGCTATACGGAATCCAATGTTGGCAACAAACTCGGCGTTCTGCTTGATGGTAAAGCGCGCAGTATCGCCGTCATCAATAGCAAAATTGAGGATTCAGGCGTCATCACCGGCGCCCCCTCGCAGCAGGAAGCTTCGGACCTCGCGCTGGTCCTCACCTCCGGCTCCCTCCCCGCTGGGGTGGTTTACCTCGAAGAGCGAACGGTTGGTCCGTCGCTCGGCGCGGATTCGATTCGCGACGGCTTGATCGCTGGCGCGGTGGGCGTGGGCGCGGTCGTTCTCGTTATGCTGGTCTATTACAAGAAGGCGGGCATTAACGCGGTTCTCGCTTTGATCCTGAATGCGATCATCCTGATCGCCGTGCTTGCTTACCTCGGTGCGGTTCTCACCCTGCCGGGCATTGCCGGCATCATCTTGACAATTGGCATGGCGGTCGACTCGAACGTGTTGATCTTTGAGCGAATCCGCGAAGAGTTGAAGCAGGGCAAGGGAGTCATGGCCGCCATCGACGCCGGATTCGGGAAGGCTTGGTGGACCATCGTCGACACGCACGTCACCACGGTCGTCTCCTGCGCGTTCCTCTTCATCTTCGGCACTACGGCCGTCAAGGGCTTTGCCATCACGCTGGTCATTGGCCTTATTGCGAACGTATTCACGGCTGTCTTCGTCTCGCGCACCATCTTTGACTGGGAATTGAGCGGCAAGCAACAGCCCACCACGCTCAGCATTTAGTTCGTTCAGTGCGGAATCGGACTAGTACCTGTCCGCATTTGAGAAACATTAACAATTGTGGTAATTTTCTGAGATCATAACGGGAACAAATGGGGCAGGAGTGGTGTCGAAACCCACTGGCCGCCAGTAGCAACACTGCATGGAGATTTTTAACAAAACGAATTTCGACTTCCTGGGCAAGAAGATGCCCTTCATCATCGCCTCCCTCGTTCTGACGGTGGTCGGTGTAGGAAGTCTCGTCCTCAAGGGCGGCCCCAAGTACGGAATCGACTTCAAGGGCGGGACCGTCACCACGGTCCGCTTTCAGACGACGCCGAACGAAGATCAAATCCGCAAGGCTCTCGCCGCCAAGATTCCAGGCGACATCGTCGTTCAGCAGGTGACCGGTCAGAACGAAGTCATCATCTCGACCGACCTGCGCGACGAGAAAGAGTTGAACGAGGCACGCGCCGTTGTGTTCGACACGTTGAAGAGCACATTTGGCGCCGCCAGCGGCGACAAGCTCGACATCAATACCGCCACTCAGGCTCAGCTCGCCGATAAACTCCGTGGCCCGCTGGCCGGCACCGCTACCTCTCTCACCGAACCGCAGCTGCAGGAATTGGTTAAGAACATCCTCACCTATCGCGACGCGGCCCCCCGCTCCGGTCTGCTCGGGAACCTAGACTCTCTTTCCGGTGTCTCTGGTATTACGGCTGAGGTCGTGAATGTGTTGAAGCAACAGACCTATCCCGGGCCCTACACCATTCGAGGTTTCGACCTGGTTGGTCCGAAGGTAGGAAAAGAGCTGCAGTCGCAGGCGCTTAACGCCACTCTGCTAGCTCTCGCCGGCATGTTGATCTACATCGCCTTCCGCTTCGAGTTTGTATATGGCTTGGCCGCGGTCATAGCGGTTTTTCATGACGTGATCATCACTGTGGGCCTTTTCTCTCTCCTTGATAAAGAGATCTCGCTGACGGTGATCGCCGCGCTTCTCACCCTCGTTGGCTTCTCGATGAATGACACCATCGTCATCTTCGATCGAATCCGCGAAAATCTGCCGCAAATGCGGCGGGAAAGTTTTGACAACGTCGTCAATCTCAGCATCAACCAGACGCTGAGCCGGACCATCCTGACGTCAGGCCTTACCTTCCTGACGGCGCTCGCACTGTGGTTGTTCGGTGGTCAGGTATTGAACGGATTCGCGTTCGCCCTGGTCGCCGGAATCATCTTCGGCACGTACTCCTCGATCTTTATCGCGGCTCCCATCCTCATTTACCTTCGGGAATGGATGGAAAAACGGCGGAAGGGCAATGCACCCCCTGCTCCCGCTGTGACCCCGGTGAAGGCGAAAGCTCTGAAATAATCGATTTCGTGTTGTACAGCAGTCCGTCGGCTTCTGTTCCAATGCTCGGGAACGGCGCCGGCTAGAAGTCCTCCCACCTCAACGCGCTCCGCTACTCTGGCAGCGGGGCCGAAAGGATTACGGAAATGTTTGATCAGACATTCGTCGATGGAACCGGGAAAACTAATAAACCCTGGACCGTTTTTGTCTCCTTCCTCATCCAGGCAGCTCTTCTAGCCGTCTTGGTGATTATACCGATGTGGTTCTTCGAGGGACTGCAACCGGCGCAACTGGCAAGTATGCTGGTCGCTCCGCCACCCCCTCCCCCACCCCCTCCTCCTCCGCCAGCCGCTGCCCCTGTCAAAGTGGTTAAGGTGATTCCGCGTCAGTTCGACGCCAATCGCCTGATGGCGCCTAAGCAGATCCCGAAAGAGATCGCAATGATTAAGGAAGAAGAGCTTCCGCCCCCCATGGGTGGTGCCGTCGTCGGGGGCGTCCCCGGTGGTGTTCCCGGAGGCGTTCCTGGTGGTGTGATCGGAGGTATTATTGGTGGCGTCCCGTCGGCCGCACCTCCTCCTCCTCCGCCGCCGAAGGAAGTTCCGAAGCCGAAACCGACCGGTCCGATTCGCGTGGGCGGCAACGTCCAAGCGGCCAATCTGATCCGCCAGGTCCGGCCGAACTATCCTCCGCTGGCCAAGCAGGCCCGCATTCAAGGCGTCGTGCGCTTCAACGCGATTATTTCGCGGGATGGCACAATCCAGAATCTGCAGATGATGAGCGGTCACCCGCTTCTCGTCCCGGCCGCAACCGAAGCCGTTCGGCAGTGGGTCTATAAACCCACCCTGCTGAATGGTGAGGCTGTGGAAGTGCAGACCCAGATCGACGTGAACTTCACGTTGAGCAATTAACCGTTCACGTAAGAAACGGACTTCCGTTCGCGCAGTAACCGGGCCGCCGAAATCCATGAGGAAGGCGAGCGGCTCACCCACTTCGGTGGGACCAAACCCGCCGGTACACCGGCTCCTAATTCTAAAAATTCAACTCGCAGGAGATTAGCATGATCATTCAGTTGCAGGTATGGGCTCTGTTTCTGATCCAGGAAGGTGGCGTCTCGTTCGATCCGGCCGACATGTGGGCCCAGATGGGCTGGATGGCTCGGTTCGTCGTTATCGCGCTTTTCATTATGTCGGCGTGGTCGATCGGTGTGATGATCGACCGTCTGATCGCGTTTAACGCCGCTCGCACGCAGAGCCGCGCTTTCGCTCCCGCCGTTGCGGGCGCTCTCCGGGAAGGCAAGCTCGATGAAGCCATCAAGATTGCTGACCGCTACAAGAAGTCGCATCTCGCCAAGGTCGTTGTTGCTGGCTTGCAGGAATTCCAGGCTCACAACCAGGGCGACATCTCCGGCGAGACCATCGAAGCTTCCCGCCGCGCTCTCGAGCGCGCCGAAGCGATCGTGCAGGCTGAACTCAAGCGTGGCGTTAGCGCTCTGGCCACCATCGGTTCCACCGCACCGTTCGTCGGCCTGTTCGGCACCGTCGTCGGCATCATCAACGCGTTCCAGGGCATCGCTGCTGAAAAGTCCACCGGTCTCGGCGCCGTCGCCGGCGGTATTTCGGAAGCGCTCGTCGCGACCGCTATCGGCCTCTTCGTGGCTATCCCGGCCGTCATGGTGTTCAACTACTTCAACAGCCGCCTCGAAGCGTTCAACGTGGAAATGGGCAACTCCTCTTCCGAATTGATCGACTATTTCATCAAGCGGGCTTCGCGCACCAGCGCCAAGCACTAAGCTTCGTATTTCCGTCGAGTTGAATCCGGATCCCGGCCGGGCACTCCGCCCGGCTGGTTCCTGACTAAGGAGATTCCCTCATGTCGATCGTAATTGGAAAGTCTCACCGCAAATTGGCTACGGCCCCCCCGCCCGTGTCGGACATCAACGTCACCCCCCTGGTCGACGTGATGCTCGTCATGCTCATCATTTTCATGGTTATCACCCCGATGCTCTCGAAAGGGATCACCGTTGAACTCGTTCAGACCAAGAACCCCATCGCCATGCAGGCCGCCGACAAAGAGGACGCGATCCTCGTTTCGGTCACTCGCGACGGCAAGGTGTACCTCGGTACCGACCAGTTCAACGACCTGACCGGTTTGGGCACCAAGGTGAAAGATCAGCTTACAAATCGTGTCGACAAGACCGTCTACCTGAAAAGCGATTCCCGCGCTCGTTACGAGCGGGTCGTCGAAGTGCTGGATAACCTCCGGGCATTTCAGGTGGATCAGATCGGCTTGTTGACGGAACAGATCAAAGAAGGCGACGCTATGGCCGCCGCCCCGGGCGTCTAGCTCGGCTCATTCCTCTTCCGAAGGAGCATTCTTATGTCAATGTCAACAGGCGGCGGCGGCAAGGGCCCGCAAGCCGACATCAATATGACCCCCCTGATTGACGTGCTGCTCGTGCTGCTGATCATCTTCATGGTCATCACTCCGCTCACGCCAAAGGGCCTGGACGCCCTCGTTCCCCAGCCACCTCCTCCGAATCAACCGCCCCCTCCGCCCGATCAGGATCGCACCGTTGTGATCATTATCGCCAAGGACAAGTCCATCAAGCTCAACAGCGAAGATGTACTGGAGCAGAACCTCGAGGAGCGGTTGAAGAAGGTGTTCTCCACCCGCGCCGAGCGTGTGGTGTTCGTGAAGGGTGATCCGGATCTTGAGTTCCAGTACGTTGCTCGTGCCATTGACATTGCCAAAGGCGCTGGCATCGACAAAGTGGGCCTCATGACCCCGAAGATGGAGCAGGGACAGTAGGAGTCCAACCCGTATGATGAAAACTCTCCTCACCCTCGCCGCTTGCGGCGCACTCCTCCTCTCCGGCACGGGCTGCCAGAAGCTCAAGGCTCGCGACAATCTGAATAAGGGTGTCCGCGCCTACAAGAACGCGAAGTACGCCGAAGCCGTCAAGTCCTTCCAGGAAGCAGTCGAGCTTGACCCCGACTTCTCCACCGCTCGGCTCTATTTGGCAACCGCCTACATGAGCCAGTGGATTCCGGGGGCTGAATCGGAAGAGAACATGAAGTTCGCCAAGGCGGCTCAGGACAACTTCCAACAGGTGCTCGACAAAGATCCCAACGACAAGTTGGCCATCGCCTCCATCGCTTCTCTCTACTACAACCAGAAGAAGTTCCAGGAAGCGAAGGAATGGAATGAGCGCCTGCTCAAAGTCGACGCTCAGAACAAGGAAGCGCTCTACACCCTCGGCGTCATCGCCTGGGGCAAGGCGTATCCGGTTCGCGGCGAGGCTCGCGCCAAGCTCAGCATGAAGCCCGAAGATCCCGGTCCGCTCAAGGATAAGAAGGTTCGGGAAGAGGTGCGCGAGAAGAATCTGGCGATCGTTCAGGACGGCTTGAAGCAGCTTGAAGCGGCTGTCCAAGTCGATCCGGATTACGACGACGCCTACGCCTATCTCAACCTGATGCACCGCGAATTGGCCGACCTTGCCGACACTCCCGAAGAGTACAAGAAGGAGCTCGAACTGGCCGACAATTACGTGCAGAAGGCGCTCGAAGCGAAGAAGCGGAAAGCCGAAGCGCTCGAGAAGAAGGCCTCTGGCGGCATCACTCAAGACGCACCGAAATAGAACCGGTTCAGCCGAAACATAGAATGAAAGTGACCGGCTGGTCTCGTAGCGTGTACTCTGAAAGAAAAGGGGTCTCGCTGTGAGCCAGCCGGTCGATCTGTTTAGTCCCGCCCCATTGAGTCCAATGGACCCTGCCTTGGCCGCTCGGTTTGAAGAGCTGGTGGCCAAGTATTCCAAGCTGCGCCCGGCCGACAATGTTGGCCCCTTGCGCGAGGCGTTTGCCTACGCCGCTCTTCACCACACCGGCCAAACCCGTTCCTCTGGCGAGCCGTATATGGCCCATCCCCTCGAAGTCGCCCATATCCTGTGCGACATGTCGATGGATCTCGTCTGCCTCGAAACCGGTTTGCTCCATGACACGGTCGAGGACACCTCCGTCACCGTCGAGGACGTCCGTAAGCTCTTCGGCGCCGAAGTTGCCCAGTGCGTCGACGGCGTCACCAAGCTCGCCAAACTCAACTTCTACTCCCGCGAAGAGCGGCAAGCGGAAAGCGTCCGCAAGATGTTGCTGGCGATGGTCAACGACATCCGCGTCGTCCTCGTCAAGCTCGCCGACCGGCTCCACAACATGCGGACCATGGCCTCGCTCAGCCGCGAGCGGCAGGAACGCATCGCCCAGGAAACCCTCGAAATCTACGCCCCCATCGCCCATCGCCTCGGTATGGGCAAAATCCGCGCCGAACTCGAAGACCTCGGCTTCCGCTACCTCGATCCGCCCGCTTTTGAAGAGGTCACTGAAGCGATCGAGTCGAAGCGTCGCGCCACTCAAGGCGTGCTCGAAGAGATCCGTCACGCCGTCGAAGTGAAACTCGCCCGCGAGAACATTCCGGCCCGCATCGAAGCCCGCCTGAAGCGCCCCTTCAGCGTCTACCAGAAACTCAAGCGCCAGAAGATAAGCATCGACCAGGTCTACGATCTCCTCGCCCTCCGCATCATTACCGACAACGTCAAGAACTGCTACGGCGCTCTCGGCACCATCCACGGGGAATGGACCCCGATCCCCGGCCGCATCAAAGACTTCATCGCCATCCCCCGGCCCAATCTCTATCAGTCGCTCCACACCTCCGTCATCGGCCCCGGTGGGCAAGCCTTCGAAGTGCAGATCCGCACTGAAGAGATGCATCGCATCGCCGAAGAGGGCATCGCCGCCCACTGGAAGTACAAGGAAGGGAACAAGGGCGGCCAGACCGGCGAGCACCAGATCGCGTGGCTGCGCCAACTCGTCGAATGGCAGCAGGACGTCCGCGACCCGGGCGAGTTCCTGTCGACCCTTAAGGTCGATCTCTACCCGGAGGAGGTCTACGCCTTCACCCCCCGCGGCAAGGTGATCATCCTCCCCCGCGGCGCTTCTCCCATCGACTTCGCCTATGCCATCCACTCCGACATCGGCCACCTCTGCGTCGGCGCCAAGGTCAATGGCCGCATCGTTCCGCTGAAGTACGAGCTGAAGAACGGCGACGTCGTCGATATCCTCACCCAACAGGGCCACACCCCCTCCAAGGACTGGCTCAACTTCGTCAAGACCTCGAAGGCGCGCAATCGCATCAAGCACGTCATCAATACGACGGAGCGCGCCAAAGCTGTCGAAATCGGCGAGAAGCACCTTGAGAAGGAAGCCCGTCGCCTCGGCGTCCAGTGGAAGAAGATCACCAAGGAGCAGATAGAGAAGGTCGCCCACGACTACGGCTTCGGCAAAATGGAGGATCTCCATGCCGCTCTCGGCTATGGCAAATTCTCCCCCCGTCAGGTGCTGCAGCAGCTCGCCCCGGAACAGGTGGCCGCCGCGGAAGCCGTGGAGGCGCCCGCCGCTCCCGCCCCGCCGCCGCCCGCCAATCTCGACGACAAGGATCTCGTCCTCAGAGTCCGCGGCGTCGACGACGTCATGGTTTATCGCGCCAAGTGCTGCAATCCTATACGCGGCGAGGCGATTGTCGGCTACATCACGCGGGGCAAAGGCGTCGCCGTCCATTCGGTCAATTGCAGCAACGTGCAGAACCTGATGTATGAGGTCGAGCGGAAGATCGAGGTCGAATGGGCCCGCGCCGTCAATGAGACCTTCCTCGTGAAACTCGTCATCTACACCGACGACCGGCCGGGTATCCTCAACCAGCTCACCAGCTCCCTCTTCAACGAGGGCACCAACATCCGCACCCTTGAAGCCCAGCCCGACGAATCCCGCGGCGACGGCAGCGCCATCGTCAACGTGGCCATCGATGTCCGCGATAAGAAGCAACTGGAACGGATCGTCAATTCCGTCCGCCGTATCAGCGGCGTCCGCGACGTCGAACGCTCGCAATCCAACTCATGAACCCTGAACACATCGCCATCTCGAAATCGAAAGGCATCGAAATCGACTGGGAAGACGGCGAACACTCCAGCTTCCCCGTCGAGCTCCTTCGCTCGGAGTGCCCCTGCGCCACCTGCACCGGCGCCCACGGTACCGAACCGCAGAAGTGGACCCCAGACCCCAGCCCGTTCCAAATGTATAAGCCCCGCATTGCCATGGAAAGCGTCGAGGCGGTTGGCAACTACGCCATCCGCATCCACTGGAACGACGGGCACAAAACCGGGATCTACTCATACGACCATCTCTACAAGATCCGGCCGTCCGCCAAGCCGTCCGCTTAGTCCGGCATGTTCTCGGCCATCTCGGCCAAAAGCTCCCGTTCGCCGTCGTTGAACCGGTCCTTCATCCGCGGACTCGCCAGGAATTTCTTCCGCGCCTCCGGATCCAACTTCCGCAAATGGGTCAGCGCCCGGCGCCCATCCACGCGCTTTTCCGCCGGCATCGTCTCATTGAACTTCCGCACTAGGCTGCGCAGGTTCTCCTGCTGCTCCGGCTTCATCTGCCGGAAATTCTCGAACGATCCCTGCAAGCGCTGCTTGCGGGCCGGCGCCATTCGGTTCCAACGGTCGAGCCGCTGCTCAATCAACCGCCGCCGTGCGGGTGGCATGTCCTGCAACGCCCGCTCGCGCTCCTCGGGATCCATCCTCCGGAGCTTCTCGAGCGCCCGCGCCTGCTGCGCCGGCGGTTGCGCCCACAGCCCCAGCCCGGCCAAACCCAACGTGATGATCAAAACTCGGATGATCATAAGCTGGTTTCCTCCTCCGGCGCTTCCAACTGCCGCAGCATCTCCAGGTCTTCGAGGGCTCTCTCGGCCTGCTCAATCTCCTGCGCTTCTAACTTCACTGTCTGTCCCGCTGGTTCCGTCCGGAACGGGTTCTCAATCGAGAGCGCGATCACCAGCGTCAGTGCCACTGCCACCGCCGGCCATACCGGCCGCCAGCCCATCCCGCCCTGGAAAAACTGGCGCACGGGTGAGGTCCACCGCTCCCAGGCCGAGGTTCGCTCCGCCGCGGCAATCCGCGCAAACAATGCCGCATCAAAGTCGGCCGAGATCGGCTCCGCCTCCCACGCGTCCATCGCCGCCCATACGGTCTGCTGCTCCGCCGCCCAGGCCCGGCACTCCGCGCACGCCGTCAAATGCTGCTCGATCTGCGCCGTCTGCTCCGGCTCGAGCGACCGTGCACAATACGACAGAAGGATCTCCGCGTTCCCGTTCTGCATCGGGCATTGATTGTTCTTCGCGTTCATTGCATCCTCCTGGCTACCTATTCCCGTCCGGCCATATGGGCCAGCTTCGCCCGCAGCGTCTCGTACGCGCGGAACAACAAACTCTTCACCGCTGACTCCGAGCACTCCAGCGCCGCCGCAATCTGGCTGTACTCCATTTCCTGATACTTGTGCATCAGCACGGCCGCCCTTTGCTTGGCCGGCAACAACTCAATCGCCTGGCGAATCTCTTCGAACTTGGCTTCCCGCACCATCCGCTGTTCCACCGTCGGCGCCTCGGAGGCCACCTGCCGGCTCATCCCTTCGTCGCTTTCCTGGTCCAGGCTCTCTTGGTTCCGTTCGTGCTTGCCGTCCCGGATATGATTCAGCGCCACGTGGCTCGCAATCCGGAATAGCCACGTCGTGAACTTCGCCGTCGGCTCGTAACTCGCGCGGCTTCGGTACACCCGCAGGAATACCTCCTGCGCCAACTCCTCCGCAACCGCCTGATTCTGAATCATCCGGTACAGAAAGTGGATCACCGGCGCCCGATGCTTCGCCAGCAACAACGCAAAGCTCTGGGAGTCACCCTCCCGAACTCGTAACATCAGTTCGGCGTCGTGCTCGATCGTCGCCACCGCCATCATATCCATCTGAACCCACTGTATACAGAAAGGTTGCGGTCCCGGTTGTTACAAATCTAAAGTTCCGCGCCGGGCTCCCGCTCCATTAAGTCCCGCAGCGCGTCGTGCGGACTCTTGCCCTGCTCAAAAATCGCATACATGGTCTCGGCGATCGGCATCGACACTCGCTGCCGCCGGGCCAGCTCTACCGCGGAATAGGTGTTCTCCACCCCCTCAGCCACCATGTGCATCCCTTCCTGGATCTCGGCCAGCGTCCGCCCCTTGGCGAGCTCCAAACCCACCCGCCGGTTCCGGCTCAAATCGCCCGTACACGTCAAAATCAGGTCGCCCAAACCCGCCAAGCCGGACAGCGTCGCCGCCTGGGCGCCCATGGACACCGACAGCCGCGTCAACTCCGCCAATCCGCGCGTCAATAGGCCGGCCATCGCGTTCGAGCCCAAACCCAACCCGCTGCACACCCCTGCCGCAATTGCGATCACGTTCTTCAGCGCCCCGCCCAATTCGGTCCCGATCGGGTCCGTGTTGGTGTAAATCCGGAAGGTGGGCCCCGCGAACTCCCGCTGCACCCGCGCCGCCAGCACAGCGTCCCCGGAACTCGCCGCCACCAACGTCGGCTCGCCCCGCGCGAGTTCCTTAGCGAACGACGGCCCGCTCAGCACCGCCAGGTGGGCCGGAAACTTCGGCCGGGTCACCGCCTCAATCACCTCGCTCATCCGCAGGGAAGTGCCCCGCTCGACGCCCTTGGTCGCGCTGACAATCGGCGCCGACGGCGGCAGATACGGCAACGCGTTCGAGAATACCGCCCGCACATGCATCGACGGCACCGCTCCCAATACGATATCGGCGGCCTGCAGCGCCTCGCCGAGCTCCCAAACCACCTGTACGTTCGGAGGCAACCGGAACCCGTCCAGATACTTCTTGTTCTCCCGGTGCGCCTGCACCTGCTCGGCCAGGTCCCGCTCGAAACTCCACAGCACCAACCGTTCATAGCGAGGGGCCAACACCAGCGCCAGTGCGGTGCCGTAACTGCCGGCCCCCAGGATCGTTAGCTGACTCACAACTTGTTCTCCGTACCCGCCCGCAGCCGGACGATGTTGCCCCGGTGCCGCCAGATGATGAACGCTCCGCCCACCAGTGCCGCGGCCACAATCCAGTCTGAGGGATGGTCAATCATCCAAACCGCCACCGGCGCAAGCGCGGCGCCCACAATCGAACCGAGCGAAACATAGCGCGTCCGCCAGACCGTGGCGACGAACACCACCGTGATCGCCAGCAGCGGCGCCGGCGCCAGGTACAGAAACGCGCCCACAAAGCTCGCCACCGCCTTGCCGCCCTGGAACTTCAAAAACACCGGGAACGCATGGCCCAGAATCACCGTTAACCCCGCCAGCGCCAGCCACATCGGCTCCGCCGAACCGTACTGCGCCATTAGCCACACAGCTACCCAGCCCTTACCAATGTCCAGTACCAGCGTGCCGA
>LNFE01000087.1 GCA_001464575.1 Acidobacteria bacterium Ga0077553
CGCCACGTTGGTCGCGCCGATGTTGCCGCTGCCCATCGCCCGCACGTCCTGGCCGGTCTTCCACCGCACCAGCAGATATCCGAACGGCACCCCGCCTAACAGGTAGGCCACCACCAGCAACAGGAAAGTCATCCCAGCGGAAACTCCTTAATCTTTCGATACACCGAACCCTGCGCCTCCGCCCGGCTCGCGTACAGCCAAAAGGACTCGGCCCGGAACTTGCCGAAGTCCATCGAGTCGAGCTCGGCAATCGCCCGCCGCAGCTCCGTCACCGGCGCCCCCGTCCGAATGCGCGCGAGCGTCAAGTGCGGCGAATAGCGCTTGGTCTCCTTCCCGACGCCCTGCCGCGCACAGGCCGCGTCGGTCTGCTCGTGCAAATCGCCCAGCTCTTCGTCGCCCGCCACCCCGGCAAAGAGCACCCGCGGCTGATGCGGATTCGGGTACCACCCCAGCCCTCGGACCTCCAGCGAAAAAGCGGGCACCCGCACCGTGGCCAACTCCCGTTCGAGCCCCGCCAGGTCCGCCCATTCGCCGATGAACTTGGTCGTAATGTGCCAGTTTCCGGCCGGGCTCCACTGAATCGGAGCCGTCGGCTCCAGGACGGCCACCAAAGCCGCCAACTTCTGGCGGACCTCTTCCGGCACATCAATCGCGGTGAACAAGCGCATCGTGATAACTTTCTAGTCTAACGTTGATTGCTCTTCGAGAAAGCTTCTATGCACGCGATACGGTCACGGTGGCTCGCGCCCTTCTGGGCAAGACCCTCGTCCACGGCGAGCGCTCCGGGCGCATCATCGAAGTGGAGGCCTACCTGGGCGCCGAGGACCTCGCCGCCCATGCCAGCCGCGGCCTCACCCCCCGTACCCGCGTCATCTTCGGGCCCCCCGGCCGGGCCTACGTCTATCTGAACTACGGCATTCACGAATGCCTGAATGTCGTCGCCGAGCCGGATGGCGTACCCGGTTGCGTCCTCATCCGGGCGCTGACGCCTCTCGCTGGCCTGGCGGGCCGCCTCGATGGCCCCGGTCGCCTGACCAAGGCCATGGACATCGATCGTCGATTCTATGGCCACCGCCTCTGGGACCCGCCGGTCCTCATCGTCGACGCGCCGCCGCCCCCCGAACTCATTGAGGTGACCCCCCGTATCGGCATCACCCGCTGCGCTGATTGGCCCCTCCGGTTTCTGCTCAAACGACGGGGCTGAGCCGAAGCGGCCGGCCAGCCCCGTCAGAGCGTGGCCGCCATCAGCCTCCGAAAGCTCAGACGCGGCCACCCCTCCACCGTGCCATAGTTGAGGCCTGGTTGGATAGAGGAGTAAGACAAATTAGTACTCGAATGTAACTCCAATACTAAGTAGGTTAGTTCCGGCTTCCTACCGGCTCGCGCCGCCCGTGCAGCGGCCGGAAAACCCCGGTCCCACACACCGCCACCCCCGCTTGCAGCATCGCCGAAAGCAGATTGAACAGAAGACCGTAGATCACCTGTTCGCTGACGTTCTGCCGCCCCGGCAGCTTGAAGCCGGGCGGCAACTCCTTGGCCAACCGCAGCCGGACCCCTTCAAGCTCCAACTGGCCCCGCGGTCCCCGTTTGTTGCCCACGCTGATCGGCGTCTGCAACACGTTTCCCGTCGCCCCGTCGATATAGAACTGGCACCGCGAAAACCATCCCAAATTGGCCGGTTCCGCCGCGTCAAACACCAACAGAGGCACCTGCCGTTCGGTCGCCGTCAGATCCAGGGTCAGCGCCAGCGAGGTCTCCTCAATCGACACGGAAAATCCTGCCTGCTGGCACACCTGCGCCAACTGTTCCATATCGTATTCGAGCAAAAGGAGCCGGTGCTTTCCGGCCTGAAGCAGCTGCATGAGCCTCTATTGTAGCTGGAGCACGTGCGTCAGCGCCGCAATCATGATGCAAATCGTCACATGGGCGATCATTCCGTAATGGAGCCAATGGCGGGTGTAGCGGATCACTTCGTGTACTAAAGTCACACTTCACTTTGGCCCGCCGGTCCGCCTTCGAGAATAGATCTAGGTAGGGTGTTCGTCCTATGACTCCCGGACTTAGGTTCCAGTACTCTACCCTAGGTAAATGCGTCTTGCCCTTCTCGCTCTCCTCTCCCTCCCTCTGCTGGCCCAAACGCCGGCCCCCGCGCCCGGCCCCGACCACCGCGGCGACCAGATCCTCAAATCTATCGACAACTACATGTGGCACTTGAAGCTCAGCGACATCGCCCACGTCGACCAGGTCGCCTACACCTCCACCCCGCCCCACTACGAAGCCAACCCCACCGGGCAAGGCGCCGGCAACGACATGATCGTTTATGCCTACACCTTCATTCCAAAGTCTCTCGATCGCTCGAAAAAACACCCTTCCCTCGTCTACGTCCACGGCGGCGTCCACAGCAATCTGCAGAGCGGTGGGGCGGCGAACGGCGCCCACATCATACGTGAGCTGCTCGAACTCGGCTACACCGTCATCGCTCCCGACTACCGTGGCTCCACCGGCTACGGCTCCGGCTACTACAACCGCATCGACTACGGCGGCCGTGAGAACGACGATGTCCACGCCGCCCGCGCGTGGCTGCTCGAGCGCTACAGCTTCCTCGATCCTGCCAAGGTCGGCATCCTGGGTTGGAGCCACGGCGGCATGATCACGCTGATGACCATCTTCCAACATCCGAAGGACTACGCCGTTGCCTACGCCGGCGTCCCCGTCAGCGACCTGGTGGCCCGCCTCGGCTACAAGTCCGAGTCTTACCGGAAGATCTTCAGCGCGAAAAGCCACGTCGGCAAGAGCGTGGACGAGGACGTGCAGGCCTACCTGAAGCGCAGCCCGTTCACCCATGCCGCCAAGCTCGAAACGCCGTTATGGATCGACGGGAACACGATCGACGAAGACGTCAATGTCCTTGAAGTCCGCCGCATGATCGATGCGCTGAAAGCCGCCGGGAAGAAGTTCGAATCGAAGATCTGGGAGGGAGCCCCTGGCGGCCACCATTTCAACCGCCTCGATACGAAGCTCGCCCGCGACTCCCGCGCGGAGATCTGGCAGTTCCTGGGCCAGCATCTCAAGCGGTAGGCAGGGTCCGCCTCCCCGCCTCCCACTCGCGAAGGTCCTGCAACATCGCGCTGACGGACTGGTAGCGTTCGGCCCGGTCGGTTCGCAAGGCTCGCCCGACAATCCCGGCGAGCCAGGCATCGGCCTCTCCGGGCAGGAGCTGCTCGTTGCCCGCCGGTCGCCGCTCCGTGAGCAACTCAAACAGCAGCGCTCCCAGCCCGTAAACATCGGTCAAGGGAGAAATCGGTTCTCCGGCCATCTGCTCCGGCGCCGCGTAGGCCGGGGTCAACGGGCCGGATCTCGCCTCCGCTCCGGGCGCCTCCTGGCGGTCGAGTAGCTTGGCGACGCCGAAGTCCAGTAGCTTTGGCTGGCCGCTGGCGGTCACCAACACATTGTTCGGCTTTAGGTCTCCGTGCACCACTTGGTGGCCGTGCGCGTACTCGACGGCCTCTGCTACCGCCCGGAACAGCTTCACGCGCTCGGCGACGATTCTGCCGCTCCGTTGCCACGCCGAAAGCGGCTCCCCCTCGACATACTCCATCACCAGATAGGGCTCGCCGGCGGGTGTCCGTCCGCCGTCCAGAAAGCGTGCGATGCCGGGATGATCCAAGCGAGATAGGCTCTGCCGCTCATCGAGAAAACGTCTCAACAGCTCCGCTCCTTCCCAGCGCATGCACTTCACTGCGAGCGTGCGGCCGAACCCCTCCGCCAAATACACCGTCCCCATGCCTCCGCTCCCGAGCCGCCGCAACACCCGGTATGGGCCCAGCGTCTCCGGCAATGCTTTTTCCCAGAACAGGCGCAGCGAATCTTCCGCTTCGTCAAACCAGGAAAACGCCTCTCCTTCCGTCTGCAGCATCGCCAACAGGGTCGCGGACAAATGTTGGTCGCCGCGGCATTCACGCGTCAAGAAATCTCGCCACTCGCTGGCCGGCATTGCCCGGGCCGCGTGAAACAGTTCATCCAACCGATTGAGACTCATCGCTGTGGCCTCCCCGAAGATGATGAAACAACCATGCGCGCGCCGTGTCCCAGCCGCGTTTGACGGACGCCGGCGAAATCGCGAGTGCCTCCGCCGTCTCCTCCACCGTCAGCCCACCGAAGAAACGGCATTCGACAATCTGTAACAGCCGCGGTTCCTGCGCTCCGAGAGTGGAAAGGGCTTCGTCCAGCGCCAGCAATTCCACGCTCCGTTGCTCGCTGATGCGGGCCTGCTCGTTCAACTCCACCCGCTGCAACCCGCCGCCCCGCTTGACTCTTTGAATATGCTTGGCATGGTCCACCAGGACGTTCCGCATGGCCACCGAAGCGAAATGGAAAAAGTGAGCCCGGCTTGCCCAGGGCTCACTGTGGCCCGCCGACAGGTGCAGATAGACCTCATGCACCAAACTAGTGGTGTGCGGGGCTTCCTGCCCTCCCCACTGCCAACGCCGGCGGCGGGCGATCCGCCGCAACTCCTCATAAACCAGTGGCAGTGCCTCTTCGGCTGCGCTCCGGTCTCCCTGCGCGAACGCGGCCAACAGCGTCGTCAGGTTCTCCGGGGCTGTTCTCATGTCGTTTCGAAAAAGTATACATGGACCAGCCCCCCCTCCCGGCGCAGCGTCGATTACTTGATCTCCACCGAACGCGCTTCGATCTGCGCTCCGACCACCAGTCCGATGTCCAATCCGGGAGCCTGGAACGGCGTCATTTGACCCGCCGACCGGGAACTGAACAATCCGAGCAAGCCAAACTTTTCGCCCAGGTCCCCTGCCGCCTGCACCGCCGGCAAGTTGGCCATCGCCGAAGCCGGCACAGTGAAGTTGCCCGCCCCCGCCTCGGCCACGCAAACGAAGCCGCTGCTGGCTTTGTTCGTCTGATCGGTCCCGTACCCGAGCAGCAAAAGGCTCTCCCCGGAAACCCCACCGGACCAGTCCACCCGGAACGGCGTCTTCCGGTCGATCACCCCCAACTGGCTCCGGTTGGTCCAAGTCAGCGGCGGGCGCAGGGTAATGCTAGCGTTGAAGGCCCCCACCTCCGGGCCACCCGAGCCCGAAATGGTGAACGTCCCAGCGTCCAGCGGTACCATCGCCGGCGTGCCGGGGAGCGGGATGCTGCCGCCCAG
>LNFE01000088.1 GCA_001464575.1 Acidobacteria bacterium Ga0077553
GGCGACGAGGTCTCCGGCGGCTCCGGCCTTGAGCCACCATTGGCCGGCTTCGGCATAGTTTTGTTGGGTGCCTTGGCCATTCGCATAGAGCATAGCGACGGCGGCCTGGGCCGGGACGTAGCCGGCTTCCGCCGCCTGCAACGTCAGGGCGAAGCCTTTGGCGAGGTCGCGGGCGCGGAGGGCTTCTCCGCCGCGGCAGAAGGTGTCGAGGGCTTGTTCGCGGCCGGTAGAGGCGCAGATGTCGTAGTTCTTGGTTTCGACATTTTCGGCGGCGTAAAGGGACTCAACCCATTTCTGCCAACCGCCTTCCGGGGAGCGGCGGCGCGGCGCGCCGGGGGGCGGGGGCTCATAGGCGGGTGCCAGGGCGAGCGAGGCGGTGGCGCGGAGCGGCTCGTCCTTTTCAGCAGCCAAGGCGGCGAGAGCCGCAAAGATGGAGGCGGGCGGCATGAGCGAGGCCGTCGGCGGCACTGAGGCGGCTGGTGTGGTCGGCCGTCTGGTCGGTGGCGAGCTGGATGAGGGCCGACTGGGCCTCGGGATAGCGCCAGCTAGCGAGAAGGGCGAGGGCGCGGATGGCGGCTTGGCTGACGGGGCGGGAGGCGTCGGCGGTTAGCTTGGCGAGGGCGGTGGTGGTGGCGGGGCCGTAGATGCCATGCTGGGCGGTCTGGGCGGCGGCGAGGCGCACGGCGGGGTCCGGGGAGAGGAAGAGCTTTTGAAGAACGGCTCCGGCGGGTGCTCCGCCGACGAGGGCCAAGGTGGGATAGTAGCCGTTGATGGGGGCCGGCGGCTTCGCGCTGAAGGCGCGGAGGAGGCGCGTCTCTTCAGCCGAAAGCGGAAGGGTTTTGTTGCGCAGGCGGGTGGCCCAGGAGAGGGCGTCGTCGTTGCTGACAGGGTGGTAGCTGCGGTCGGCGAGTTCGTCGAACTCCCGATGGATGAGATGGTAGCCTTTGGCTTTGAGGCGAGGATAGGCGTCGCGGACGCAGGTGAGATGGTTGTCGAGGTCGCGACGGCCGAGGGTGAGGTAGAGTTCGGGGGCTTGGTTGACGAAGTCGATGGGCTTATCCACTTCGGAGGGCATGAGCCACGCGCCCCAGCTGTAACCGATGGCCGCGGTGCTGAGTTGGGGATGGGTCATGGTGAACTCCATCGAGATTTTGGAGCCTTCGCCCTTGCCGAACATGTAGACCCGGCGGGGGTTGATGGTGGGATAGGTCTTCATGGCCCAAGCGATGAGTTTTTCGATGGGCTGGTGGTCGGCGGGACCAAACTTGCGGGACTGGGGCGCGATGGAGAGCAGGACGAACTGATTGGCGAGACCCAGCCGGAGCAAGCTTTGGCGGACGGGGAAGATGTCGTTGCCGGTGGGGGTGTCATGCTCCTGGGAGCAGAAGATGAGGCCGAGTTGCGGCGCGGGGTTGGCCGGGGCCTCGACGACGTATTTCGCGATGGTTTGGCCGGAGGGGTCTTTGAACTCCAATTCGGGTTCCAGCGCGGCGAGGGAGCCGGCGAGGAGGAGGAGAACGGAGAGAGTTCGCTGGATCATGCTGTTGTACCTTTGCTTTGCTTTGCCTTCGAGTGCTTTCTGAGATTAGCACTCGATTTCCGTGCGTGGAAAGCCCGCAGCGCTGATAAGATACAGCCGATGAAGACAATCGCGATCTTTTTGACTTTGGTTTGCACCGGGCTGGTGCTGAGCCAGACGGTCCAGGTGCCGTCGCCGAAACAGGGGCGCGCGGGCGAGATTCTGCCGACGACGCGGTTTCGGCCGCGCACGGCTCCTTACGAGCCGACGGCGGAGGAGAAGCAGGCGATTGCAGGGAAGTTGGCGGCGCTGGACGCCGAGATTGCGGCTCTCCGTGCGAAGGGCATAGCCGATGATTTGCTGGTGGACGTCGAGATTTTCGCCGAGGCGGCCCGCTGGGTTTTGCGGTTTCCAGAGGAGTTTTTCCGTAAGGAGTCTGTGGCTTCCACCCTGGCGGTGATGGAGATGGGATCAGCGCGCGCGGCTCTGCTGCAGCGGGGGCAATCGCCGTGGACGACGCAGAAGGGGCGGCTGATTCGCGGGTATCGGTCCGCGGTGGATGGTTCGGTGCAGCCGTACCGGTTGACGGTGCCGGAGGAGTACGACGGAACGCGGGCGTTTCCGCTGGACGTGATTGAACACGGGCGGTATGTCACGCGGTACGAGGTGGAGTTCATCAACGCGTTTGAGCGGCGCGGGGCGGACCGGCCTTACCTGCCGGGGACGATTCAGATCGAGCTGCACGGCCGCGGGAACAACGCGTTTCATTGGCCGGGAGAGGCGGACGTGTTCGAAGGCATCGCGGCGGTTTCAAAGGCCTACAAGATTGATAAAGACCGGGTGGCCTTGCGCGGGTTTTCGATGGGCGGCGCCGGGGTGTGGCATACGGCCTTGCATCATCCCGGGGAGTGGGCGAGTGTCGAGGCGGGGGCCGGAGACACGGAGTCGCACCGGATGCGCCTGGTGACCGACCTGGCGCCGCATCAGCAGGCCATGTGCCGGATCTTTGACAACACCTACGAGTGGATGTTGAACGCGTTCAATATGCCGTTTATCGGCTACGTGGGCGAGATCGATGGGAGTTTCGCCAAGCACGTGGTGGCGCGGCGGCAGTTGACGCAGGAAGGATTCCATTTTGAGGGCGAGTCGTTTACGACCGGGTTGCGGGTGAAGGAGGTTCCTTCCATCGTGTTTCTGGTTGCGCCGAACACGCCGCATGCGACGGACCCGGAGTTCCGGAAGCGGATGGACGCGATGCATCTCGAGAACCTGAAGAAGGGCCGCGTGTCGCCGGACCACTTGCGCTTCCTGACGTACACGACGCGTTACAACAGGAGCCATTGGGCCACGCTCGACGGCTTGGAGAAGCACTACGAGAGGGCCGAAATCGAAGCCAAGCGGATGGGCAACCGGAGCCGCTATGAGATCAAGACGAAGAACCTGACCCGGCTGACGCTACGGGAAACGGAGCGGGCCGCGACGGTGGTGATTGATGGACAGACGTTGGCGGTGACGGGCGCGGCCGAGTTGGTGCTGGCCAAAACCGGCGGAAAGTGGGAAGTGACGCGCGGGGCGGAAGCCGGGCTGCGGAAACGGCATGGGTTGCAAGGGCCGATTGACGATGCATTCCTGGAGCCCTTCTTGATCGTGAAGCCGACGGGGACGCCGTGGAACCCGGCGGCGCAGGAACAGGCCTTGGCCATTCTGGCCCGATTCGACCGGCAGTATCAGCTGGCTTACCGCGGCCAACTGCGGGTGAAGGACGACCGGGACGTGACGGCGGCGGACTTCGAGAAGTACCATGTGGTGCTGTTTGGGGATCCGGGCAGTAACCGTTGGATTGAGCGGGTGGCCGCGAAGTTGCCGTTGACATGGGGGCGGGAGACGGTGGCGATGGGCGGCCAGCGGTTCCCGGCGGGCGAGGTGCTGCCGGCGATGATCTACCCGAATCCGTTGAACCCGAGAAAGTATGTAGTGCTGAATAGCGGGTTGACCGCGCTGTGGGAGGACTGGGCGGGCGACTTCCCAACGCCGCAATATGGAGACTACGCAATTTTGCGGACCGGAACCAAGGAAGACCCGGATGTCGCGATGGCCGGGGTGTTCGACGAAGGATGGAAAGTTCAGCCGGAAAGAAAATGAAAGAAAAGCAAGATCGGCCTTGCCTATGACTGTCATGCAAAGTAAACTGTTCCGAAAGTCTTTCAGTTTGCCGGGGTTTTCAACACATGACACTCTTCCGATTGACAGCATTCTGTGTAGCGCTTTTCACTGCGCCCATGGCCTGGTCGCAAGCTTCCAATGCCACGGTACGTGGAACTGTGACGGACGCACAACAAGCCTCCATTCCTAACGCAAAGGTGACTTTGCTCAATACAGCCACGGGAGTCGCCCGCGAGTCGGTAACGAATAGCGCGGGACTCTACGTGTTTCCTACAACCATTCCAGGCCCCTACCGGCTCCGTGTTGAGATGCCGGGCTTGCAGACTTTTGAAGGTAATCTGACCGTCCAGGTGCAGCAGGACGCGACGGTGGACATCGTGCTGCAGGTGGCGACGGCCAACACGATCGTTGAGATCAAGGACGTGACGCCGATGGTGCAAGTCGACTCCCCTTCCCTGGGCGCATCGCTAGACAGGCAGCGCATTGCACAGTTGCCGGTGAATGGCCGTGGCTACCAGAACCTGCTGGTGATGGTGCCTGGTATCCAGTGGTCGTCGCACGGCCACGGCATTGGCGGCCGCGTGGTGGCCAACGGCCTGCGGGCTGGATCGAACACACTCGTCGTAGACGGTTCGGCGCAGAATGAAGTTTGGGAGGGTTGGGACGTGGCTCGGACCCCAAGCCTGGACGCGGTGGAAGAGATACGCGTCGAGGTGAACAACGCGTCGGCGAAGTTCTCCCGGCCGACTTCGGTGATCATGTCTACGCGGTCGGGCACGAACCAATACCACGGGGTGGTTTTCTACACGAACCGCAATAGCGGGTACGGCGTGGCCCGGCGGCGCGAGGATAACTTTACGAAGCCGCCGTATGTGAACCGCAACGAGTTCGGTGTGTCGTTAGGCGGCCCCGTGAACATTCCCAAGCTTTACAAGGGCCAGAACCGCACGTTCTTCTTCTGGAACTGGGAGTCGACGCGCTTCCTGGCGAACACAACGACGCGCATGTCGGTTCCGACGGCGGAGATGCGGAACGGCGATTTCCGTGGATTGCGGGACGCCCAAGGGCGCCAATTCAACCTCTATGATCCGTTGACGACGCAAGCAAATTGGTCGCGGTTGCCGATGACCCACAATGGGATCACCAACATGATCAATCCGGCGCGGCTTAGCCCGGTGGCGAAGTTCATGTTTGACCGGACGGCGCTGCCGAATCTGCCCGGGGTCAATCCGCTCGTTGACGCGAACTGGATTGGGGTCTTCCAACGTCCGCTGCTACAGGATACGCGGAACATCCGCGTGGACCACCGGTTCTCTGATAAGAACCTGGTCTACTTCCGGTATGCCTACAACCAGCACTACGAGCAGTATGGCGCGACGGCCGCGCCGTTTCTGCCGGTGAACGATTTCAAAACCATTAACCAGACCACGCGCTGGTGGCCGAATCATGCGTTGTCCGGAACCTGGATCCATACGTTCTCGCCGACGTTGAACAACGAAGTGCTGATTTCGGGTATGCGCGACTGGCACAACCGCGGCGCGGGCGACGGTAAGACGAACTATGCGGGATTGCTGGGTTTGCCCAATCCGTTCGGCGCGGTGAACTTCCCGACGATTGACGGTATGTCGCTCGGCGCTGGCGACCCCTATGTACTGGGCGGTGAACAGCCCTTCTTCCCGGTGAGCAACCTGATTACTGCGCAGGACAACGCGACGAAAGTTATAGGCAAACACGAGTTTAGCTTCGGCTTCCAGTTCCGCTGGGAGGATATACCGAAGTCGATCGTCTCGGCTGCCGGTAACTTCAACACCGGGACGCTGGCAACGAGTTTGTACGACACGGTTTCAACGCCGCAGAATCCCATCTCCACGCCGTTCACCGGACATCCGATGGCGAACATGTACCTCGGCAGCATGAACTACAACGCTACCTTCCGGCGGCCGTGGGCTTTCCTCCGGCGCCAGGAATACGCGCCCTACATCCAGGACAATTGGAAGGTATCACAACGGCTGACGTTGAACCTCGGCCTGCGCTATGAGTATCGGACTCCGCTCAACGATCGCAACGGTTTGTTGAGCAGCTTCAGCCCGGAGAAGCGGGCGTACGTGGTGGGTTCGAGCGTGGACAACTTCCTGGAACGGCAGGCCACTTTGCCCGCTAATCTGAATGCGTTGACCAAATTCGGCGGCAAAATCATTACGGCGCAGGAAGCGGGGTTGTCGAGTAGCCTGGTGACTAACAATTGGAGGCAGCTCGGACCGCGGCTTGGGTTTGCTTACAAGGCGTTCTCGGGCAAAGCCGCCATGGTGATCCGCGGTGGATACCGGATTTCGTACTACACCCAGCCGATTGCCGATTGGTTCGGCAGCCAGCAGAATCAGCAAATCGTTTCGGCGAGCTTCCAGAACAGCGTGTCCAATACGGCGCTTTCGCCCGACGGGTTGCCGAACTATGGCTTGCGCACCCCGCAGACGCTCTTTGCCGGGGTGAACACTGCCGGCAACAACATCATCGACATCAACGATACGCGGACGATCGCCCGTGGCTTTGCGGCCATCCAGATTGATCCGTTCCTCCGCGACCCGAAGGTTCAGGACATGAACCTGACGTTGGAAAAGGAGATCTTTGACAACATGGTGGTCCGATTGGCCTATGTTGGAAACCGCACAACGAATATTCTCCAGACGGTGAACCTAAACGAGAGCATTCCAGACTATATCTGGTTCGCTACACGCCGGACGCCCCTTCCCACCGGCGAATTCGCCAACGTAGCGCGACGGCCTTACGATCAGCAGGTCTACGGCAGCGTCAACCGGCTGAGCAGCCCCGGTTATGCGGCATGGAACGGCTTCCAGGCCGAGTTAGAGCGTCGCTTTAGCAAAGGCGTTGGCTTCCAGTTGTTCTGGGTGGCCGGCAATACGTTGGGCACGACGGGCGTGATTCAGCAGGCCGATAACTTCCTACCCAACGCGATTCCCCAAGATGAACGGGACCGGAACCGGTTCCTGAACTTCCAACGGGACATCAACACACCCCAGCAGCAGGTGCGCTGGAACTGGATTGCGGATATCCCGGTGGGCAAAGGAAGGGCCATCGGTGGGAACATGCGCGGCTTTATGGATAAGATCCTGGGCGGCTGGCAGATGGCAGGAACCGGTAACTTCCGCTCCAACCACTTCACCTTGCCGACGAACTTCTATCCGACCAATAACCAGCTCGAACGGTACGGCGAGAAGTACAAGATTGAAGACTGCCGGAGTGGCGTTTGTTTCCCTGGGTTCCTGTATTTCAATGGGTACATTCCAGCCAATCAAATTAACAGCACCAACGCCCAAGGCCGTCCAAACGGGGTGATGGGCGTACCGGCCGACTATAAGCCCGCTGTCGCGCCTTTCATCCCGTGGGGTACGACGACGATTCCGGCCAATGCTCCGGCGAACACCAACATGAGCCAGTTCTGGGACACGAACAACGTTTGGCTTCCGCTGAACAATAACACGGTGCAACGGTTGAACTTTAACGACAATTTGGTGCCGTGGCGCAATCAGTATATGCGGGCTCCAAACCAATGGTTCCTGGATGCTTCGTTGTTCAAGTTTACGAGCATCACGGAAAAGGTGGCGTTGCGGCTGAACATCGACTTCTTCAACGTGCTGAACAATCCGAACAACCCGATTGCGGTGGCCAGCGATGGCATTCTGACGACGCGGAATTCGGGTAGCCCGGCCCGCGTGGTGCAGTTGACGGCGCGCATTCAGTTCTGAGCTGTAACTGAGCTTAGAAACCTCTGGGCCGGCCGCGCGATTCTGTCCCGCGGCCGGCCCGATCTTTTTGCGAAGGTCTTCGCGGCTAGCTGAGTTCGACGAACTTGGCGCAAACTGGAGCCGGGAGGGCAATTGGGTCGCTCTGCTTGCTCAGTTTTCCAGTGGCGGTATCGAAGCGTAGGGGATAGATCTGGTTAGAGCGCTGCATGAGAGCGAAGAGCCATTGCCCGCTGGGATCGACGTTGAAGCTGCGGGCACCCACGCCCCCCGGGGCGAAGGCTTCGACCAAGGTAAGCGAGCCGTCGGTGGGGTTGATGCGCAGGACGGCGATGGATTCATGGCCGCGGTTCGAGATGAGGACGAAATTGCCGCTCGGATGCATGACGGCTTCAGCGGGCGTGGCGCGCCCTTTGTAGTTTTCGGGAACGGTGCGGGTGACGGTCCCTTCGCGGAACGTGCCCCGGCGGCGATCGTACTCGAGCATCGTACATCCGGGGCCGGACTCGTTGGCCACATAGGCCCAACGGCCGTTCGGATGGAACACCAGATGCCGGGGGCTAGCGGGAGTCTCCAGGCGCAAGGCGGGCGGGCGATTCGGCGTGATGGCCGCGGTGGTGGCGTTCAATCGGTGAACGAAGATCGTATTCAGGCTGGTATCCGTCTCGATGAGAAATCGATTGTCCGGAGAGAAGACCACGGCGTGGCAGTGGACCTTGGCGGTTCCTTCGGCGACGTGCTGATAGAAGCCGGCGGAGTCGCCAAGGGAGCCATCGGGGCGAACCGGAAAACTGGCGAGGCTGCCGGTGGCCCAGTTCGCCACCCCCAGCGTGCGGCCGGAAGCGTCGACTGCCAAGTGGCAGGGCATGCCGCCTCGGGAGCTGACGCGGTTGAGCAGCATCAGTTGGCCCGAGTCCGGGTTGATTGAAAAGGCGCTGACCTCGCCGGGCGTTTTGCCGTCCATTTCGATGTGTTCGTTCACGGCATACAGGAATTTGCGGTTCGGATGAACGGCGAGATAGGAGGGATTGGCGGCTGCGACGGCGAGTTGGGGGACGGTTAGCTGTCCGGTGGCCGTGTTGAGGCGGGAGAAGTAGATGCCCTTGCTCTCGCCCGTACCGTAGCGAGGCCCTCCGGCGGTGTAGGTTCCCCAATAAACCAGATAGTTGCGGGCTGGGGCAGCGGCAGCGGCAGCGGCGGCGAGGAGAAAGTGGCGACGGAGCATCTTAAGAGCTTATCCGATCTCGATTGCGATTACACTTCTTTTGCTTTCGATTGCTTTGCGATACAATTCAGGGGGATAGCTTATGATCCGACACACTGCACTGTTTCTCTTGATGGCGATGGCCGGCTGGGCGGCGACCGAGCGGGACACCGCCGAATGGGTTATCCGCAATGGTGGCCGGGTGATGCTGAATGGGCAGCGGGCTCCCTATGGGGATCTGCTGGGCCTGCCCGAGGGCGAGTTTCGGATTACTGGCGTTGATCTGTTCGGCACGTTGATCAGCGCGACGGAGCTCGAGAAGTTGAATGGGCTGACGGAGCTGAAAGAGTTGTATTTGCCGGGGCCGATGTTCAATCCGGCGTCGGGAAGCCGGCTCGATGCCAACGCGCAGTTGAAGTTTCTCGGCGGTCTGCAGAAGCTGGAGCGGCTCTCGTTCAGCCTGCACTTCCTGACGCATGTGAACGTGCAGGACAAAGGTGTGGCGCTGCTGACGCGGTTGGCTGCGTTGAAGGAGTTCCGGTGCTCGCAGTGCAAGCTCGAGAAGCTGAGCCTGGCGCCGTTTGAGAATCTGCACTCGCTGGACTTGAGCAACTCCGAGTTCAGCGATGAGGCGATGAAGGGTCTCGAACAGTTGAAGGGTTTGAAACGGTTGAGCCTGCGCGACACGTTGGTGACCGATGAAGGGCTGCGGTCGCTGGCGGGGCTAACCTCGCTCGAAGACCTTGACCTGGGTGGTACCCGGGTGACCGATGCGGGCATCGCGCACTTAAAGAATTTGACCAAGCTCCGGAAGTTGAATCTGTTGGGGGCAGCGATTACGGACGAATCGATTCCGGTGCTGGCCGGCATGACGAACATGACCGAGCTGATGCTCTACCGCAGCCGGATTACGAACGCGGGCCTGTCCCGGTTGGGATCGTTGAAGGGACTTACCGGCCTCGATCTGCGCTACAGCCGCGTGACGCCAACTGCTTTGACGGCGTTTAAAGCGGCGGTGCCCAATTGCAAGGTAGATTTCGTGGGCGCCGCGGCGGCTGGCGGCAAGCTGGCGGCGGCGAAGCCTGCGGGTACGACCGAAAAGGCGCTGGCCGAATGGATTCAAGCGCTGGGTGGAAAGGTGGATATGCCCGGCGGTCGGCTGAAGGTTGTTTCCATGGCGTCGACTGGTATTGGTGACGCGCAGTTGGCCTATCTGGCGTCGGCGACCGCGATTGAGGAGCTGAACCTCGAAGCAACCGAGGCCGGCGATCTGGGTCTGGCCTCGCTGAAGGGCATGACGAACCTGCGCCGGCTGAACCTGAGCCACACGACGATCACGGATAAAGGGTTGGCGCAGTTGGCGGGGTTGACGAAGTTGCGGGCGCTACGGCTGGGCGGCACCCAAGTGCGGGGGGAAGGCTTGGCGGCTTTGAAAGCGTTGCCGAACCTGAATGAGATTGACTTTACGGGCTCCGTGGTCGGCGATGAAGGTCTGCGTCAGATGGCGGGCATGCCGGCGCTCGAACGGCTGCTGCTCGCGAATACCGACATTACGAATGCGGGATTGGCGGAGCTGAGCAAATCCACCAAGCTGCAGGCTTTGGACCTGGCGGGAACGGACGTAGGAGACGAAGGCCTGAAGCACTTGGCAACAGTGGTGAGCCTGCGGGAGTTGAACCTGGATCATGCGCGGTTTACCGAGAAGGGCCTCGAACTGCTGCGGCCGCTCGTGAATCTGGAGCGGTTGGAACTATTGCGGACCCGCGCTTCGAACGTCAGTATGGCGGCGATTGCCAGTCTGCCCAAGCTGGCCGTGTTAGGGCTGGACTACACCTCGGTCGACGATAAGGGCTTGGAGACGCTGAAGGGCCACGCCACGCTGCGGGAGCTTCGGCTCGATACCACCGGGGTTTCCGATGCGGGCATTTCGACTCTGCAGACAATGCCAGCGTTGAAGATGGTGAACCTGTATCACACAACAGTAACGGAGCAGGGCTTTCAACAGCTCCAGCGGGCGCTGCCCGGGTGCAAGATTGTGTTTGACCGGGATTCGTCGCTGCCGGTGCGGAGGAGGACTTAAGTGATTACTCGTTTTGCTTTCTTGGTCGGATCGGCAGGGTTGTTGGTGGCGGCGGATCCAGCCGACTGGATTACGGCTGCGGGCGGCGTGGTGACTCGCGATGCGGCGGGGCGGATTACGGCAGTTGACCTGCGTTCCAGCTGGGTGACCGACGCCGATATGCCCCTACTCGCCAAGCTGCCGTACCTGGCGAAGCTGGACCTGTCGCTCACGCGAATCACCGACCGCGGCCTGCAGCAGCTGAAGTCCGCGCCGGGGATCGTGGACCTGAACCTGTACTACGCCGAGCAGATTACCGATGAAGGGATGTCGGCCATCAAGGGTTGGAAGAAGCTACAGCGGCTCAATGTGCGTGGCACCCGGATCACGGATTCGACGCTCGAACACGCCGCTTCCGTGCCAACGTTGACCGCGTTGGATGTCGGCTACGCGCAGGTGACTGACGTCGGCTTGGACCACCTAGCGACCTTGACGAACCTGAAGGAACTGGCGGTGGGCGGCAACAAGATTACCGATGCCGGCCTGCAGTCCTTGCGGTATTTGACGAGCTTGACGCATTTGGACCTGACGGGCATGCAGCGCACGGACTCCGGCCTTTGGTCGGTGAGCTTGACGGACCTCGGAGTGGGCGCCATCGCCACGTTGAAGGAACTGAAGCATCTGAAGCTCGATGGACTTCCGGTTTCCGCGCGGTGGCTGGAACGGTTAAAGGTGTTGACCAAGTTGGAACGGCTCTCGTTGCAGGGCTGCACGCGGATTGGCGACGATGCCGCGACGGTAATCGCCTCCTGGCCGATGCTGAAAGCGGTGGACTTGAAGGGCACAGCCATGACGGAGCAGGCCGTGGCGGGTTTGCGGCAGGCCAAGCCCAGGGCGCAGGTGTTCTCGGGTAAATGGGAGAATCCCGGTCTGGTGAAGGCGATGTAGTTCAAGAGTCCAGAACGCAAAAAGGTTGGGTTAGGCGAGTAACTGGGTTAGCTTGCGGTTGGCGGTGGGGAACTTTCCAACCTGAGCCTGCATGATCTCGTCGGCGAGCGTGAGATAGAGATCGCCGATTGTACCGGTCATCTTCGTGTGCATGCCCGTCGCCAGGCGCCCCGCGCGGCCGGCAATGAGGAGAGCCATGCCGCTGTTCTTATGCGGATTGGCCTCGGCATGCTCGTGGGTGTAGACGAGGCAGGTGTTGTCGAACACCGTGCCGTCGCCTTCGGGGATGGACTTGAGCTTGGCGATGAGATAAGCGAACTCTTCGACGTGCCACTTACAGATATCGCGAAGAATGCGTTGCCCTTCAACGCCGTCTGAACCGGGCGCCTTCCCGTCCGCGTGGGTGTAATCGTGGTGGCGGGCGGCCGTGAAGCCGAGCCACGGGAAGCGGGCCAAGCCCTGGCACTTAGTGAGCATGTAGGAGGCGACACGCGTCTGACGGGTCGAAAGCGCCGCCGCCAGCAGATCGCTTTGCAGCTTGGCAATGCGCGGCCAGTCTTTCATATCGCCGTCGAAGTCCGGGGCGTCAACGCGGCGGTACTCGGGCGGCAGACCTTCGATAGCCCGTTCGAGATCGCGAATGCCGGACAGGTGCTCATCCATGCGGACCTGATCGTCTTTCGGAATATACTTCTTCAGCAGGTTGGCGTCGCTCCGCACAGCGTCGAGGATGCTGCGCTTCCGATTAACCCAGCCCTCTTCCCGCTCGCCGAAAAGGCGGTCGAAGAGCTTGTGCGGGATCATTTCCGGGGGCAGGGCGCGCTCGTAGCCGGACCAGCTCATGTTGCGCTGAATGCTCTCGCCGAACGATTCCTGCGAAACGCCGATCTGCAAGGAACGGAAGCGAGAGTCACCGCCAATCTTCGACGCGATCACCTGATCGATGGAGGCTCCACTGGCGCCTCGGCCGCTGAACGGGGTGCAGCTCATCAGGCCGCTCATGGACTTGTGATGCCCGTTGCCGGGCCCCGGGGCCGAGGCGGCGGAGTTGTCGAGGCCGGAGATGACGTGCACGTCCTGGCGATACGGCGCCAAGGGCGAGAGGCACGCGGTCATGCGATAGTCGCGTCCTTCCTCGGAGGGAATCCAGTAGCGTTCCGGGATGCCGTTACCGTTAAACCAGAGGACAAAGCGCGTTTCGATGGGCTTCGCGGCGGCTTTTGTCGCCGGGGCGGCGGCGTAGGCCGTACCGTGCGAGTTGAACATCGAAACGAGCGGCGGCAAGCCCACTGTGATGCCGGAGCCGGCGGCGGTGAAGCCTTGCAGGATGGTGCGGCGGGACAGCCTAGCGCGCTTGGTTATGATTTGCGACATGAACGGTTTCTCCAGGGTTGAGGAACTCTTTTGACTTGATGAACGACACCATCAACTCTTTAAATCGAAATTGCGAGGAACGAAAATCCGCCAACACCTTTCTGATGAGCGGGCGATCACCGGAAGTTTCCATTCTACCGGCGGCGTAGCGGAAATACTGTTTCACGACGCACTCCTGGCATTGGGCGCTTTCATACAGCACCTTGCCCAACTCCATCGGCGAGGAGAAGTTGGAATTCGGAACGCCGGCCACATGACCCTTCGTATCGATGTCGAGTTCCATCGTCTTCGGTGGGGTGCGGCGATTGGCTCCCTTGCCGGTGGGGGCAAAGGAGAGCTTGAAGGTCTCGCGCCGGGCGCCAATGGCGTCGAACTTCTCGAAGCCAAAACCGATCGGATCGATGAGGTTGTGGCAGGTGAAGCAACTGGGGTTTGTCACGTTGGCTTGGCTTCGCTTGGTTCTGGAAGGTTGGTGTTGATGCCCGGGGGAGGCTCGGCCACCTTCTGGCAGAGGAACTGCTCGCGCACGAACAGGCCGCGCGCCGTGGGGGCGGTTTCGTCGGGCTTGGCCGTCAAGGCCAGGAATAGAGCTTGGCCGAGCAGGCCGGCGCGCTCCTGCGTGGGGGGAAGCTGGACGCGGGAAAACTCGCGAGAGGGAGCCGGCAAACCGTAGATCCCTGCCAGATCGCCGTTGATGAAGGTGTAGTCGGCCCGGACGAAATCCATGAAGTTGCGGTCGTTCCAAACCAGATCGCCGAGGAAGACGCGGGCCTCTTCAGTCATGGCGACCGCGGTTTCGCGGGTAAACTGCGGATAACGGCGGCGGTCCTTGCTGGCCGTTAGGATCCGGTCAAAACGCATCCACTGCGCGATGAACTCGTCGAAGGCGTCGCGCGCCTTGGTGTGATCGAGCATCCGGCGGGCGGCCTTCTCGACGGCTTCCGGGGTGGATAGCTGGTTCTTCGACGCAGCGTCGAGCAGAGCGGCGTCGGGCATGCTGTCCCACAGGGTGTAGGAGAGGCGCGCCGCGGTGGCGAAGCTTTTCCATTTCGGATTGGAAGTCTCTTCGAGACGGAAGAGGAAATGGGGCGATTGCAACATCGCTTCGACCGCGAGCTGGGCGCCATTGTAGAAGTCAGTTCCCTTCCTCATGAGCGCTTCATAGCGCTGCTGCTCTTCGGGTTCGAGGGGCCGGCGAAAGGCCTTCAGTCCGAACTCGCGGACGAACTGGGTGCGGCAGGCCACCGAAGGCTTGCAGGGTACGAGGCCGCGGGTGTCGCCGCCGCGGAAGGCGTTGCGGGCCAGCTTCTCCGCGGCGGAACCGTACGATTCGAGCAGGATGGGCGAAAGGTTCTGCGCCTGATACTGGTTCTTAAAACCGTTCACGAAGTCTTCCGGGGGGAACTGGTTGGCCGGAGAGGTCTGATCGCCAAGCAGGTCGCGCACCGTGTTGTTGTACTGGCTGTGGGTTAGGCGGCGAAGGGCAACTTTGGGAGCGGTGTGGCCTTGGCCGGCGGCCTCCTCCTCGCGATACTTGAGAGCCCGGGCGAGGTCGTTTCCGGAAAGGGAGGCGAGTTGGCGGACCCAGGCGGCCAGCATCCGTTCATCGTTGCTACCCGCGGTGAGACGAGCGCCCCCGGCATGTGGGGTCTTGTTCGTCGGCTTCTTCAGCAGCAGCGACTCAGCGGGGTTCTGCCGATCGACCAACACGACCAAGGACTGCCCAAATCGTTCGATCTTGTCTGGGGTCGCGTCGGTCTCGGGAAACTGGAGGCGGGTGACCGAAGCGACCCCCTCGGGATTGTGACAAGCCCGGCAGGCCGCCTTTTCGAGGACTTGAAAGGCACCCTCCGCGAAGGACTGATTTTGCGCCCAGGCCGAGCACAAAGGAAACGCAAGCAATGCAAAGGGGGACAGGTAGCGGCTCACGTGGGTTATTCTACCGTTCTCACGATCTGGGTGCAAGGGGTTCACTTTTGTTTTGGTTTCGATTGATTTCGATCACGGACTGGGAGAAGGGAGCGGGAAATGCGGCAACAGAAGTGATATTGTCTTCACTGCATGACACGGAGAACAATGTTGGGCACTACGGTGGCGGCGACCGGGCTTCTGGCGGCGACGCCCAAAGTATTGCGCTTTATGGGGACCGCCGGGCCGGGGCTAACCGCGCGCATCCGGAAGATGGGCAAGGACTGGGACATCGTCGAATACGCGCATGAGAAAGGGTTGGGCGCGGCGCATACGACGCTCCCGCAGGATCTGAATCCCGAGGGAATCGCCAAGCTCCGGCGTCAGGTGGAAAAGTACGACATGCGGTTGACCGTCGGACTCCGGACGGCCAAGAGCGACGCAGACCTGCCGAAGTACGAAGCGGCTGTGAAGGCGTGCGCCGAAATGGGCGGCCGCGTGGAGTGCGTGCACGATCCGTTTTCGGGGCGGCGCTATGAGCAATTCAAGTCGGCGGCGGAGTTCCACGCCTTTGACGCGGCCTGCAAAGCGGCGGTGCAGCGCGTCGAGCCCATTTTGCGGAAGTATAAGATGCGGCTGGCGATTGAGAATCACAAAGGTTGGCGGAGCGACGAACTGGCGGCGTGGGTGAAGTCGACGGGAAGCGAGTACGTCGGCGTCTGCCTGGATCTAGTGAATAACGTTTCGCTCATCGAAACGCCACAGCAGACCATCGACACGCTGGCGCCATACACCATCTTTGTCAGCTTCAAGGATATTGGCGTTGATCTCTATCCGGAAGGCATTCTGCTTTCGGAGGTTCCCTTTGGCGAAGGGCACCTGGATTTGGCCGGCATTGTCGCGCGGTTCCAGAAGAAGGATCCGAAGATGCTGTTCCAGTTGGAGATGCTGACGCGGGACCCGCTGAAGGTGCCGGTGCTCACAGAGCAGTATTGGAAGGTCTACGACGACAAGAGTCCGGTGCCTCCAAAGGATTTGGCGATGTTGATCGCTTGGGTGCGGAACAATCCCCCGAAGCGGCCCCTGCCGCGAACCTCAGGATTGTCGCCAGAGGGTGTGCTGGCGCTCGAAGACAAATTGAACCAGGAATGTATCGACTACGCGCGGGCGTATTTGCCGACTCTGGCCTAGACGGTTAGAGTTGGGGGATGGGATTTCGCGCCGCGGCGTTGGTGTTGGTGGCCGGATTGGGATTGTGGGCCCAACCCGGAAAGAACGGGTACTTGGCACGGTGCGTGGGGTGCCATGGGGAAGATGGCAGCGGCGGGGGCCACGGCCCCGGGTTTTTGAACTTGAAAGCGTCACGGGCGGCGACGCGCGCGCAGGTCAGCGAGGTGATTCGCAATGGCATTCCGGGCGGCGGCATGCCGGCGTTTGCTTTGCCGCCGGCCGAAGTTGAGGCGATCGCGGAGTACACCTGGGGGCTGAAGACCGCCGCGGCGGGCAAAGAGGCGATCGTCGAAGGCGATGCCGCGCAAGGGGCACGGCAGTTTGCGGCGCAGTGCACGGGCTGCCATATGGTGCGGGGCGCGGGCGGAATTCTCGGTCCGGACTTGACGACGGTCGGCCGGGACCGGACACCGGCGCAGATCGCGGCGGCACTGCGCGGCGGCAAGGGGGCGTCGATGACAGTGACCCTGCGGGATGGCCGCGTGTTCAAAGGAATCGCGAAGAACCAGAGTCCGTTTGATCTGCAGTTACTGGGGGCGGATGGGACGTTACATCTGTTGCGGACGGCGCAAGTGGCTTCGGCCGTTGCCGGGCCTTCGCTGATGACGCCGGTGCGGGGCGGGATCGGGGATTTGGTGGCGTACCTGCGGACGCTGCGGGAGCCGGTGGGGGTTGCGGCAGGGACTACCGTAGGGCCCGGCATCTCCTTCGCGGAGATCGCGCAGCCGCGCGCCGGCGATTGGCCCAGTTACAACGGGCAACTGAGTGGGAGCCGGTTCAGTAAGCTGGACCAGATACGCACTAGTAACATCGGCAAGTTGGCTCCGCAATGGATGTTTACGTTGAGCGGGGCGCCGGGTGGACTGCAGACGACGCCGGTGGTCGTCGACGGGGTGATGTATGTGACCAGCGTGAATGAGGTGTACGCCCTCGACGCGGGAACGGGGCGGGAGATTTGGCATTTCAAGAGGCTGCGCACGAAAGGGATGGCCGGCGATGCCGCCAGCGGCATTAACCGGGGTGTGGCGGTGTTAGGCGATCGCGTCTTCGTGGCTACGGACCATGCGCATCTCCTCGCGCTGCACCGGGCGACGGGCCAGGTGATCTGGGAGGTAGAGATGGCGGACTACCGGCAGAATTATGGGGCGACCGGGGCGCCGCTGGTGGTGAACGATCTGGTGATCGCCGGGATATCCGGAGGTGACGAAGGGGTACGCGGGTTTTTGGATGCCTACAAGGCTTCGACCGGCGAACGAGTATGGCGATTCTGGACGATTCCAGCGCGGGGGGATAAAGAAGCCGAGACCTGGAAGGGCAACGCGCTCGAACATGGGTGCGGGACGACCTGGTTGACCGGGACTTACGACGCCGAGACCGGGCTGTTGTATTGGCCGACGGGGAATCCGTGCCCAGATTATAACGGCGATGAGCGGGTGGGAGATAACTTATACACCGACTCGGTGGTCGCGCTCGATCCCGCGACGGGAAAGTTACGGTGGCACTACCAGTTCACACCGCACGATGTGCATGATTGGGACGCGACGGAGCCACCGGTTCTGGCCGATCTGGATGGGAAGAAGTTACTGGTGCAGGCCAACCGGAATGGGTTCTTTTACGTGCTGGACCGGGTAACCGGTAAAGTACTGAGGGCGGAGCCGTTCGTGAAGAAATTGACTTGGGCAAGCGGGATTGGAGCGGATGGGCGGCCGATTCTCTTGCCCGGCAACGAGCCGAATGCAGCGGGGCAGCGGACGTGCCCGTCCGTAGCCGGCGCGGCGAATTGGACGTCGACGGCGTATGACGGGCGAACGGGGCTGTATTACTTTTTCGCGCATGAATCCTGCACCATTTACTCAAAACGGGCCGAGGAGTGGCAGGCGGGGCAGTCGTTCTACGGGGGCGGCACGCGGAATTCAGCGGCGGATGGAGGCGCAAAATTGCTGAAAGCGGTGGACATCCGTACGGGGAAGGTCGCCTGGGAGATTCCTGATATTGGTGGGTCGATCCTGGGCAGTGGAGTAATGGCCACGGCGGGAGGCTTGTTGTTCTATGGCGATGGGCGGGGAGCTTTCGTAGCGGCCGACGCGGCCAATGGAAAACTGTTGTGGCACTTCAATACGGGGCAGAATTGGCGGGCCGGACCGATGACTTATTTAGCGGATGAGAGACAGTTTGTTGCGATTGCGGCTGGCAACACGATTGTTACATTCGGACTGGTCCGGGAGTAGGCTATAGTTAGGCATGCGGGTACTGCTTGGCGTGCTTTTGGGAGTGATGGGTGCGGCCGGGCAAGTTCCAGATCTTTTTAGTCTGCTTGACCCGTCCGGCGTGACCGCGTATTCGAGTGAACCGTTCGCCCGAGTGGGCACGATTCCAACCCAACCGTACGTCCGATTCTTCTTTGCGCACCCAGATGGCTTGCGCTACTACGCCATTTCGGCGACGGGGCCGGAGGGCGTCTGGGTGATCAGTACGGCAGCGCCGTATCCAGTGCTAAAGAAGATCCCCGTGGCCGACGCGGTGGCAGCAGCCATGTCTCCGGACGGCCGCCGGATTGTTCAGATTGAATCGGCCGGCTTGAGCCGAGTGTATACCCTTACCGTGCTGGACCTTGCCACCGATACTGTGGCGGTACGGCTTCGGCTGCCCTATGAGCCCCGGCAGACCGTGGCCATCTCTCAAGATTCTTCGACGGCCTACTTTTTGACGGTGTCACCTGGGCGGCTTTACGCGTTCGACCTGCGGACGAACACTCTCAGCGCTTCGTCGCTGGAGTTTCCGATCGCGGAAGAGGTACAGATAGCCCCCAACGGTCTTGTTTATGTCGCGGCCGGGCGGAATCTCGTGGCGGTGGATGGGAAGACCTTGACCCCGGTGGACACGATTCCGCTGACCCCCGACCGAACGATTGGGCTGGGGTTCGATCCGGACGGAGAGTTTGCGTTCACGAACGCCGACGTGATCAACCTAAGAACTCGACAGGCCGTTCCCTGGGCTACCGATACCAGCGGCGCTTTGTTAGGAGGTCTGATTGCTTTAGGCAACCGCCGGGCGGTGGCGAAGACCAGAGTGGACACCGGCTTTGCCGTCACGGCGGAGCCCTTGGGCAGGACGGCGCTCCCCGCTGCCACGGTTTGGAGCGCCGTCACCAATGAGTACCCGAGCGCGCAGTTTCTATTCGGCGTATCCGACCGGCGACTACGCCGCTATGATCAACGGGGCCAATTCTTACCGATACCAGAACTGCCGATCGAATCGAACGCGGTGGTGTACGCCAGGCGATCCGGCGCTGGCTCGCCTATGCTGCTGTTGAGCTTCAACACGATCCAGACGATCCGCGGGAGCGAACTAGCCAGGCCCCTTGTGGCCCGGGCGCTGGACGGTGCCGGCCGGCCGCTCAACGGCGTGGCTGTCACGTTCAACTCGAGCCTCGTGATGACGACGGTCATGACCAATCGAGATGGCTACGCGCAAGTTGATCTGCCGGCTGGCACTGCCCCCGGACAGTATGTGGTTGCGGCCAGCGCCGGCGCAGCTCCGCCCGTGACTTTCAATCTCACGGTGGCGTTACGGCCGAATGCGCCGGCCCGCCTGAACCTCGTTTCGGGCGCCGGTCAGTACCACAATGGCTTTGACGGGGCCACACCCATCGTGATGCAGGCGCTCGACAGTTTGGGGCAACCCTGGCCGGGTTTGCCGATTCGATTCCGGCTGCTCGCGAACGCCGGCCGTCTGGGCCCGGTGACGCATGCATCCTGCGGTGCCGGGGAGTGCACGGTATGGACGGACGAGCGCGGCATGGCGTCAGTCGACTTTTATGTGGAACCGGGCCAGCTACCCAGTCAGTTGGTGTTCCAAACGATCGCCGCCACCGGTGGTGGCGCATCCATCGAGGTTCCGGCAACGGTGTTCCCGTCGTTCAGTACCCCTCAGGTCGAGTTCTTCGCGCCAACTGAAGATTTGACGGGACTGGCGGGCACGACAATTCCGAACGCGATTCGCCTGCGTGCACGATTGAGCGTCGGCGGTTCGAGTCCAGCGCCGTTCACTAACCTCTGGGTGATCGGCAACATCGGAGAACGCGAACGCATTCCGCTCTGCAGTGTTTTAACCGACAGCAATGGCGATGCGACATGTTCCCTGCGTCTACCCGACCGGCCAGGCAAATACACGCTGCGCGTGCTCTTGGGTGGTGAGCGATACTCTCACATCCGAAAAACCATCGCTCTGACGGTTTACGCCAACCAGCCGCAGGTTGAATTCCGCCCCAGCGATCCGCCGCAAACGGGTGCGGAACGGACGTTTGAGGTTTCTGCGTTCCATCCTGGAGTCGCAACGCCGTTTGGCATCCTTAATCTCCTGGTGAACGATGCCCTCGATGGCCGGCGAGCGTGTTACGTGGCTTACTCCGTGGCGGATCGGCAGATTTATCTGGTGAAAGACGACGGACCGGAGGAGGGTCTCCGAGGACCGCTTTCTCTGACCGGGACAGGTTCCGTCTCCAATAGTCAGTGCACCGTCCTCGCGGAGGGCTCTTCGACGGCGGGAACGGTAGAGCGACCAGTGGTGCGTCTTCGGGTTCGGTTTCACCCCTCGTTTTCAGGGCCGAAGCTACTCTCCGTCGCGGCTCGCACACGGAACGATACGGCCACTTCGGGATGGCTGACCGCAGACCTAATTCCCTTGCCGGCCACCAATCCAACCGTTGGCCCGGCGGCGCTGCCGCAGGATTTCAGCCGTTTGTCCGGGGCCCAAGCGACCATTACATTCCGTTACAGGAGTGGCGGAGGACAGAATAACCTGCAAACGGTTTGGGGGCTGATCGGTTCGTCTTTGGATGCCAAGGACGCGTGTTATTTCGCGTACTATGTCCCCGGCAGGTCGTTCCTCCTGTTTCCAGATTCAGGTATTCCGGCGTCGGCCCCAGTCGAACTGACTGGATCTAGTAGTTTTGCCAATTCGCAATGCCGGATCCTTTTTGTCAGGCCGGAGTACGTCAATGGAACACTGCAGTTACAAATGGCGATCGAAACGAAGGCAGGATTCGCCGGGAACAAAATCATTTGGGGCGCGGCAAGCACGTTGCAGAATGCGATAAGTCCTTGGACGCCGCTGGCGGTATGGCGGGTTGACCCTTAAGTACCTTCATCGGAGAGAGCATGCGGGTTTGGGTTGGATTGGTAATGGTCGTGATGGGAATGGCCGGGCAGACGCCAGATGTCTTCATCGTGCCGGGGGAGAGGCTGGGTTTGGCGGCGGAGGTGACCGCGTATGCGAGTGACCCGTTTGTCCGGGTGGCGACCATTCCAACGCAGCTTTATGTCACGAACTTTCTGGCCCACCCGGACGGAACGCGATATTACTCCATTTCGCGGCTGGGGCCAGACGGGCTCCGCGTGATCAGCGCAACGCCGCCCTATGCGGAGTTGAAACGTTTGCCAGCGGTGGATACCGTGGCGTCGGCAATCTCGCCCGATGGCCGGCGGCTGGTGCTGATCGGCTCCAATAACATCACGGGGGCGAACACCGTAACGATCGTGGATCTGCAGACGGATACCGTGGCGGCAACGATCTCGGTCCCGTACGATCTGCGAGACCAAGTGGCCTTTGACCAGGATTCCTCCCGGGCCTTTATTCTGACGATTTCGCCCGGGTTGTTGTACGCGGTGGACTTAACGACGAACACGTTGGCGCCGAATCCATTGCAAATGCCGGTGGCGGAGGTTGTCCGGGTGGGCCCCAATGGTCTGGTGTACGTGGCTGCCGGCCAGTACTTACTCGAAGTGGATGGGCAGACGTTGACGCCATGGGATGCGATCCTGGTTTCTCCACTAAGCCGGACGAGGTCACTAGAGTTATCCAGGGACGGCGACTACGCCATCACCAACCGGGCTCTATTCAATCTGAGAACGCGGAAGATAACGCCGACGCCGTTCCAGTTTTGGGAGGAGTCCCGGATAGTGGAGGTTGGTTCCAACCGCGCCTTCGTAAATTTTTCAGACCTCAAATGGACGGGCGGCGCCGAGGAGACGTTGAGTGTGTCGCCGCTTCCGGAACAACGGCTCTGGGATCCGGTTACGAACGAGTTCCCGGCAGCGCGCTATCACGTGGGCCGGTGGGGAGGAGACACCCTTCGCCGCTATTCGCTCGATCGAATGACGGGGCCCTTTGACACTTTGGCGGCGCCACCCGGCAGGGAGCTTTATCAACCCCGGCCGGGAACCGGCGCCCCGGCACGCTTAGCCGGCTTCCAGCTTGACCAGGCCATCCGGACGAGCGATACCCCTAAGTCGATTGTGGCGCGCGTCCTGAATGCCGCGGGAAAGCCATTGGCCAATGTCGCTGTCGCGTTTGAATCCTCCATCCGTTCGGCAACCGTGAATACAGACGCCAACGGGTATGCGGTCCTCCGCCTTGCCCCTGGTTTGGCGCCGGGGGTATACACAGCGCGAGCCACCGTGGCCGGATTGCCGGCCATTACCTTCCGTCTGACCGTCGAAGCGGATCCGACGGGACCGGTGCAACTCGTAGCCATCTCCGGCATGGGCCAGTATCACAACGGACGCCACTCCTACACGGCAATCACCGTCCAACTGACAGATAGTTTGGGTAAGCCGCGTCCCCGCGAGGCTGTGACCTTTCGACTGCGCTCCAATTTGGGGACGCTCGGTCCGGTAAGCTCGGCCAGATGTGCTTCTGGAGAGTGCACGGTGCTTACCGACGCCGATGGGTATGCGGCGATCGACTTTGTGCCCCGTCCCGACTTGCACTTGAACCCGCCCCCGGTGGCAGAGACCATCGTGGCCAGCGCCGGGGGGGCAACGGTTGAGATAGTCAGGACGATTATGCCAAGCACTGGCAGCTTTTATATTGAAACGATAAGCCCGGCCAGCACCTCCGCCAGTGGGATAGCCGGGGAGTCGGCGCCCAACGGCTTTCGCGCTCGGGTTTTGTTCGGACAAGCTGAAGGCAGCCGGACGCCGATCGCCTCCATTCGCGTTGCCTTGGATGTTGTAGGTCAAGGAAGCGGCAGAACTTATATGTGTGATGTCTTGTCCGATCGCGACGGCTACGTGAACTGTGGACTTCGTTTTCCGGCTCCAGCCGGCCGATGGCGGGTCCATGTTCTGGTTGGAGGAACAAGCTTCGACCACTGGCGTGAGACGCTGACGTTAACGACTTATTCGAACCTGCCGCAGGTAGAACTCAGTCCCGCGGTGACGGGGGAGACGGGTGCGGACCGGACGTTTGAAATAGCCGCCTTCCGGCCCGGGACAGACGCGCCGTTCGGCATATTGAATCTATTGATTAATTCGGCTTTGGATGGGCGGCGGGCTTGCTATCTCGCATATTCGATCGCGGAGGAACGGCTATATCTGGTGAATGACGACGGGCCAGAGGCTGGGCTTTCCGCGCCTCTGATGCTGGGCGGCAGCGGATCGGTATCGAACGGGCAGTGCACCGTATTGGGCACGGGCTCTTCGTTTTCCGGGAATGTGTCTCGGCCGGTGTTACGGCTGCGGATCCGGTTCGCTCCCGGTTTCGGGGGCGCCAGGATGGTGCAGATCGCGTCGCGGACGCGCAACGATGCCGAGAGTTCCGGCTGGCATACAGCGGATGTGATCACGCTGCCGAGTTCCGATCTGGCGACGGGGCCGCAGGTGGGTCCTTTGAGTCCGACCACTCGCGTGTCCAGTTTCGAGCAGTTTTCCTTTGAATTCACTGACGCCAGCGGCGGCTCGGCGAACCTTCTTACCGTCTGGGGATTGATTGGAGACTCGATCAATGCGGGGACCGGCTGTGTTTTCGCCTACTACGCGCCCGGGAATTTGATCACCCTGTATCCCGACAACGGGGTTCCTACCGGAACCTTGGTTCCGTTCCGCCCGGGCGAGGTGCTGGAGAATAGCCGCTGCCGGTTAGATCCAGTATCGGCGCAGCGGTCCGGCGTTGGCTTGCGCCTGCAGATTCGAGTTCAGGCGAAGGCGCCATTTGCCGGGTCAAAGACGATCTGGGGCGCGGCCAGTACCTTGCAAAATGCGGTGAGCCCGTGGACGCCGGTAGGGGCGTGGCGGGTACAAGGTCCCTTCAACTAAAGATTGCCCTTGGCGAGTTCGGCGGCGAGATACTCGGAGGCTCTCATCGAGAGCGCCAGGATCGTCATCGTCGGGTTCTGCCAGCCGGCCGTCGCGAAGCTGCTGCCGTCGACGACAAACAGGTTCTTCACGTCGTGGGACTGGTTCCACTGATTGAGCACGCTCTTCTTGGGGTCAGCGCCCATCCGGCAGGTACCTAACTCGTGGATGCTGTAACCCGGCGGATTCACCTTGTCCGACTTGACGATAACTTCGAGGCCCGCGGCCTTATAGAGCTCTTCCATCGTGTCCGCGGCGTCCTTGCACAGATTGCGTTCGTTGTCGCCGTAGCGGGCCTCAATGTGCAGCGTCGGGATGCCCCACGCGTCCGTCTGATTCGGATTCAACCGGACGTGGTTTTCATAGCGCGGGAGCACATCGCCGTAGATTCCGCCAGTGACGCAAGAGCCGGCATAACTGGCGAGTTTCTTCTGCAGCGCTTCGCCGTACTCGGGGAAATACTTGGGGTCGGGACTGGACCCCGTGTTCAAGGGCAGTGCGTAGCCCCGGATGAAGTTCCGCTTCTCGTCCTTGCGCAGATTGCGAAAACGCGGGATAAAGAGGCCGCCGCCAATCAGCTTCGGATTCGCTTTGCCGTCGCGAGCTTCGGGCATGGAGGCCACCACCGTACAGCCATACTGCTGGTCGGTCAGGTAGCGGCCGAGGACGCCGGAGGAGTTGGCCAGCTTTGAAAGTAGCAGCAGGCGGGTCGATTCGAGTGTGCCAGCGGCAAGCACCACCACCCTAGCCTTCGCGCGGCGCTCCTGGCGCGTATGGCGGTCGAGGAAGATGACGCCGTTGGCGCGGCCGGTGTTCGGGTCGGTCGTAATCTGCCGGACGACCGCGTTGGGAAGGACGTCGAGCTTGCCGCTGGCGACGGCTTGGGGCAGCGATAAGTTCACCGAGGAGGCGAGGCCGCCGTCGCCCATGGCGGCGCGCATGCGAGAGACGCCGATACCCATCTTGTTGGCCGCCGCCGTGATCCGCTGCTGGCACTCGCTATCGGCCTGGCCGGCGCCACCTTCGACGAAGTTGCCGTCTGGAAATTGCGGCCAACCTTCCTTGCGGCCGACGACCTTGAACTGGGCTTCCACACGGGAGTAGAACGGGGCGAGATCGTTGTGGCGAATCGGCCAGTTTTCGCCGAAGCCATCATGGTCGGCAGCGCGGAATTCGAAGTCGGAAAGGCGAAACGACTGGCGCGCCCAAAACAGGGAGCGGCCGCCAAGGAGGCGAACCCGAACCCAGTTATAGCTCGCATCGGCAGGGTGGGTATAGGGAACCTCGTTTTCGTCGACCCAGGTATTGGCGTTGTACTCGTTCGCCTGGAAGATGTGCGGATGCAGACCGGGCTTGCCAAAGCCACGGTAGGGCAGTTCGTGGGCCGACTTGTTCACGCGGTCGCGTTCGAGATCGGCGACCGGCCCGGCGTTGAGCATCAGGCAGCGGACGCCGAGAGCAGTGAGCGTGGCGGCGGCCATGCCACCGGAGTGGCCGGAGCCAACAATGAGGACGTCGTACATAGGGGTCGGCATGTTAGCGGCGGGTGGGGTCGATGGGAAGCCAGTAGAGGCCGGCGCCAGTGCGGCCGCGGCCCCGGCGGGACGTTGTGGCAGCGGCGGCGGCGTAGGGGGCGGAGTTGGTGGTGGCCGTCCGGAGGTCGGCGCGAAGGTCAGTTAGGAAACGCTCATGGAGATCAGCGGGTGGGTCAAAGGTCCACGGAACGATGAGGGGCTTCAGAATCTGGTCGGCCTCGGGGGCCGTCAGGGCGGCGAAATCCTTCTTGAAGAGCAGTTTGGCCTGGGAGGTGAGGTGGTCGAGGCCGCCGCGATAGAGCGCTTGGCGGGGCGCGGGGGATACGGCGAGGAGAAAATCGAGGAACTCCGGGGCCGCGGCTTCGACGGCGCCGGGAAGGTTGCTGTAGGCGGGTTGCAGCAAGCTGGCCGCATGGCGCAGGGTGGCAAACTGGGTGGGCGTGAAGAACTGCAGCACCGGCTCAGCGGCTTGGTCCGGGGCGACAGGAACGATTCTCGGGGCCGAGAGGGGCGCCGGTCCTTGCGCAAAAACCACCGGGGAAGTGGAGACGGTACCTAGGGCCAGGACGAATCGGCGACGTGGAATAGGCATGGGCTTAGCGTCCCTAGTGTATCCGAAGGCGCGGGTGGGTGCCGTTCTTGCCAAGGAGTCGACTTTGGATTAGCCTAGGGGGTTCCCCGCCAAACTTCATGCCCGCCACCCAGGTTGGTCCACCTCGGGACAGCCCACTCCGCCGTGTGCTTGCCCGGTTCCAAATTGCCGGTCTGCTTGCCGTCCTGGCGGCGCTACTGGTCTATGGAGTTTGGCATACCGGAATCACGGCGGACGAGCCGAATCATATCCTGGGCGGCCACTTCTATTGGCATGGCATCAAGGCATTTCCGCTGGCGGACCTTCCGCCTCTGTTGAAAATCGTCTCGGGTTGGGCCCCGGCGGCCTTCGGTCTGGAGATGCCAACCGGCAGCGATCCGAAGTGGCAGGCGGGAGCGGAATGGAACCTGGCTGTCCAGTGGAGCGCCGCCCTCAAGGATCCGCACTACCAGAGCTTAACCTTGGCTGCCCGGCTGCCCGTCCTGCTCTTTCCCTTGGCGTTGGTGGCCATCGTCTGGTACTGGGGACGATCAGAATGGGGAGCCTCCGCCGGGCTGCTGGCGGCGGCCATTATCTCCGTGGAGCCAACGCTGCTCGGGCACGGCGTGTTGGTGAAAAACGATGTCGCCAGCGCCCTGGCCTATGCCAGTTTCTGGCTCGCCGCGTGGCGATTCTGGCAGGCTCCGTCGTGGCGAACCGTAGCCTGGTTGGCTGGTGCAACGGTGCTCGGGATCTCTGCAAAACTGTCTTTGTTGATTCTGGCCGGGATTGCTCCGCTAATTCTCTTGCTGCGGGCTCCACGGATGATTTGGGCCTACCTGCCGCTCTACGGCGGTCTTCTCTATGGAGGGGTGCTACTGATCTATCAGGGCAACCCGCGGGTGCTCCATCCGGATGAAATCGCGGCGGTCTATGGCCATCGAAACTCGCCGCACCTGCTGATGTGGGCGGCCACCTTCTTCGGCTCGGTCCCGATCCCAGAGAACCTTTGGTCGGGGTGCGTATCGTTAACACTGTCCGCGGGTGATGGACCTCCGGTTTATCTTTGGGGCCGGACCTATCTCGGGGGAGTGCCCTGGTACTTCCTGGCGGCCTTGGCGGTGAAGGTACCCATCGGTTTCCAGGTGCTGTTTCTGGGCTCGGGGGCATGGGCAGCATGGCGGGGCATCCGCGATCGTGACCCGCGCTGGCTCTTCCTGCTTGTCCCGCCCGTCCTGTACATCGGGCTGGCGTCGCTGTCCACCTTTCAACTGGGCATCCGGTTGATCCTGCCGGCGCTCCCGTTCGGGGCCCTGCTCGCAGCGTCGGCCTGGACCCGCTGGCGGCGCTTGGTCCTGGTGACCGCGGCCGCCGGCGCAATGGAAGCGATGATCTACTTCCCGCACGGCATATCCTTCTATAACGCTTGGGTGGGTGGACCCGCCCACGGGGTGAACTATCTGGTGGATAGCAACCTTGACTGGGGCCAGGATCTACCCCACTTGAAGGCCTGGATGGTCCGCAACCAGGTGTCGAAAGTCCGGGTGACCTACTTCGGCATGGACACGTTATGGCGCTACTTCGACGATCAGCAAATCATTGCCGACCCGCCGCCGTGGGGCAAAGAGCTCGCGGCCGGGCGCACGGAACTGGCCCCGCAGCCGGGCATCTACGCCATCAGCGCCTCGGTGCTGCCCGGCCACTACTTCGCCCCGGAGTATCGGGACTTCTATCGCCACTTCCGGAACCGGGCGCCTACCGCGCGGGCGGGATACTCGATTCTGATCTACGATCTCAGGTGAGAATGCCGCGACTGCGAAGATGTTCGAGAAGGTTGGGGTAGCCGGTGAACTGCTCGGCGTCGATGCCGGCGCGGCGAGCCCCTTCAACATACTCGGGAATGTCATCCGTGAAGAAGCACTCGTGCGGCTCGGCGTCAGCGTTGGCCAGCGCGGCGGCATAGATCTTCGGGTCCGGCTTCATGGCCTTGACCTCGTGCGAAAGGACGAGATGGTCAAAATGGCGGAGCAGGCCGTAGTGCGCGCGGACCATGTCAATGTGAATGGCGTTTGTATTGGAGAGCAGCAGGAGGCGATAGCGTTCCTTGAGTTGGACGATCAGGTCTTCCGGAATCAGAGTTTCCGGCAGGAAGATCGAGCTCCAATGGCGGCAGAAATCCTGGTACGAGCCGGGAAATTCGATCAGCCGGCTGATCTCGGCGACGAAGTCCTCTGGTTCGATGAGCCCGGTTTCGAGGCGAACGACCAAGCCGGTCGCCGCGATGCGAGAACGAATTTCAGTGGGCGGAAGGCCGCAATCGGCGGCCATTGCACGATAACCGCGTTCGAAATCAAAAGGAACAATAACCTTACCCAGGTCAAAAATGATGGTTCGCTTGGCGGCCATATAATAAAAGTTTCAGGAGTGAGCTAATTCAGCGGTTTCTTTCCGCGTGTCTGTATTATGTGTGCACATTGGCTTCGTTTCGCAATTCTGCTAGGGGCGGCCAATGCGGCTGCCTTTGCGCAATCGGCCTCGCTAACGGCGGCCTGGACTTTTCAGAACACGCTAAACCCGGTGGTGGGGAACGCGGCGCTGGTCGCGGTCGATCCACTGAATCGGGCTTCCTTCGTCACGGATACCGTGCTGGGGGCCCAGCGAACGGTCTACCAGTTTTCCGGACAGCCGAGTGAGCAGGCGGGCCTCTCCCTATCCACCGTGAACGTGGTGAACCCGCTCTCTTACTCCTTCGAAATGGTATTTACGTTTACGGAGCGGCCGTCCACGTTCCGGAGAGTTTTTGACGTGTTGGACCGGACGTCGGACCGCGGCCTATACCTGAACCCACAGAACCGGTATACGTTCTCGACTCTGGCGACGGGAACCGCCACGCAAACGAATGGGCAGTATCAGCACGTGGTCCTGACGGTGACCGGCAACCGGGCTCGGCTGTATGTCAATGGGCAGTTAGACATCAACCTGGGCACCAGCTCCATGAACCTGGAGACGCCGAACCGGGTGGTCCATTTCTTCCTCGACAATCTGGCGGACCAAAGCCGGCAGGATTATGCGTCGGGACGAATTGCCTTGCTGCGGGCGTACACCAATGAACTTTCGGCGTCAGAGGTCACGCAACTGGCCCGGGATCCGTTCTCGGCCAACGTGGGCGCCACGTCGCCGTCGTTCACCGCCGCCGGGGTGCGAAACGGGGCGACCTTTGCCGAAACGACGCCGCTGGCCGCCGGAGCGTTCTTCTCGATATTCGGGTCCAGCTTAAGTGCAGGCACCGGCGATTGGAGCCAGGCGTTTGTCGATGGCAATGCGCCGCGTTCCTTGAACGGCACGCGGGTGTTTTTGGGCAGCCAGGAGGCCGTGCTCGTGTTTACCAGTCCCGGGCAAGTGAACGGAATTGCGCCGGACGGCCTGGCCGCTGGGCCCATCTCGGTTGTCGTCGAGCGCGACGGCGTTCGTAGTTCGCCGGTAACTGTACAGGCTGGCGCGTTGATCCCCTCCTTCTTCACCTACGACCAGCGGAACCGGCGGTTCGCGGCGATCTTGGCCGCGGACAACTCGGCCTACATCGCTCCCGCGAATCTGTTCGGGGTCGACTCCGTGAACGGGCTGGCAGTTCGCCCCGCTCGGCCCGGCGAGTTTGTGATCGCCTACGCCATGGGGCTTGGCGCGACGAATCCAACGGTTCCGACGGGCAGAATCCCACCGCCGCGGGACGGCGGCTATCCGGTAACCGGGCAGGCCGTGGTCGAGTTCGGTACCCGGACGGTCACGCCGTTGTACACCGGCTTGTCGAGCTTCGCCGGGGTCTACTTGGTCGGCTTCCAAGTTCCGGGCGACCAGGCAGATGGTGAGTTCGAATTGCGCGTTTCGATCAACGGGATCCGATCGGCGATTGCCTATATCCCGGTGGCGCGATAAGCCGAAAGCGCCGGCTACGGCTGGGGAACATCCACCGGAGGAATGCACGGGACGATGGCGGGCGTAACGTTCGGGGCCTGACGCAGGCTGTCCGCCGTCAGGGTTTCGCCCAGGCGGCGCACATCCTGTGGGGTGGCTTGCGCCCATTCCACCACGCGGGGAAGCCGCCCGGCGCGAAGACCCGGCGTGAGCAGTGGTTCGCGCAGCGGAGGGCTGATCAGGAACCCCTGCACGGCATCACATTGCAAGCTGGTCAGCGCCTGTAACTGCTCGCGGCGTTCGACACCCTCGGCAATCACCCGTAGCTTCAAATCATGCGCGAGCGTGATCAGCCCCTTGGCGATGGCCCGGGTTCGGCTGTCGGTAGCGAGGTCGGCCACGAAGCAGCGGTCCATCTTAAGCGTCTGGAACGTGAACTGGCGGAGATAATTCAGCGAGGAGTAGCCCGTGCCGAAGTCGTCGACGGAGGTGCGGATGCCCAAGCCGGAAAGGTGTTGCAAGGTATGGGGGGCCCGGTCAAGGGTGTGGATCAGGGTGCTCTCGGTCAGTTCGAGTTCCAGTAACTGCGCCGCCATGCCCGTTTCCTTAACGGTCGCTTTCAAGCGCGCGGCAAAGTCAGCGTCCTGCAGTTGGCGGGCTGAGATGTTAACCGACATGCGAATGGACGGAACGCCCTGTTGGCTCCAAGCCACGCTCTGCGCGCAGGCGGTGCGGAGGACCCAATCGCCAATCTCGTGGATGACACCCATGTCTTCCGCCAAAGGAATAAACTCGGTCGGGCCGATCAGTTCGTCCGGTTTCCGCTGCCACCGGACTAAAGCCTCGACTCCGTGAATCTGCCCAGTCGTCAGCGAGACGTAGGGTTGGTAGTGCAAAATCAACTGGTCCCGTTCGAGAGCCCGCGCCAGATCGTTTTGTAGATCGAGGATCCGCGAGTTGGCGGCTCGCAGGCTCTCATCAAACAACTGCACTTGGCCGCGGCGCTGCGTCTTGGCGTGGTACATGGCCGTATCGGCGGCGTGCAGCAGCTCATCGGCCGTGTCGCCGCGGTCGTGTCCCATCACGATGCCGATGCTCGCCCCGCTAATCACTTCCTTACCGCCGAGATCGTGGGGCACGCTGAGAGCGTCGCGGATACGAAGAGCGATCCGGACGGCCTCATCGGTATCGACGACCTGTTCGAGCAGCACGGCGAACTCGTCCCCTGCGAAGCGGCTCACCATGTCCATGGGCCGGACGCACCGCCGGAGGCGGTCAGCCACGCCCAGCAGCAGTTGATCGCCGGCCAAATGTCCCAGGCTGTCGTTGATCACTTTAAAGCGATCCAGATCCAGAAAGAGTAGGGCGAACAGGGGAGCCTTGCGGCCTTCGGCCAGTTTCCGTGACGTCAACTGATTCAGCCGAGCCATCAGGAAGCCGCGATTGGGCAAGTTAGTCAGTTTGTCGTGGAAAGAGTCATGCAAAGAGGTGCGGCCGGCGTCAATCACCGACGTCATGTCGCGGAGAGAACCAGACAGCGAGATCGGCTTCCCCTTCTCATTCCGTTGGCAGGTGCCGCGGGCGGAGACCCACACATAGGTGCCGTCCTTGCGAAGCAGCCGGTGTTCGTTCGAAAACAAGCTGACGCTTCCCTTCAAATGATCCGCGATATCGGCCCGCAGATCCTCAATGTAGCCCGGGTGAACGCGGCTGAGCCACTCTTCGACATCCTCGCGCAGTTCCCCGGGCTTATGCGCCAGCAGCCGCGCCCAGGAGGCGTTGTAGCTGAAGGAGCCGGAGGTCAGGTCCCAGAACCAGAGCCCGTCCTGCGTGGCTTCGCCGGCAGTCAGAAACCGTTCCCGTTCGACTTCGGCGGCCACCGCGAGCGCCACATTCGCTACGGGCGGAGGCAGATTCCGCAACCGTCCCCACTGTAGAACCGCCGTCGGAACCGCAGTCGCGCCCAACGCCAGGATGCCCAACACCTGTTCATTTTGCGGCAACCAGACGAAGGAATAGAGAATCCAGCCGGAGAACACCGGGCACAAGAGACAGAAGAACCACTCCTTCCAAGCCATCGTCATGCAGGCTCCCGCCACCAGCACCAACACCGGATGCAGGATCGAAGTCGAAGGCCTCAACCACCACTCCACATTCACATGCAGAACCAGCAGAACCAGAAAGGTGCGTAGCATCGGAGCCACGGCCTGAGGCGGGATATGGTGGTTCCGCAGCGCAATTCCAGCTCCCAGCAGGCCAATGCTGAGAAGAGCTTCGAGAACGTGATGAGGAGGCGTGGGCCAGGCTACCGGAGTCGCCGATACCAGGTAGACCAAATACACAAGTCCGAGCAGGGGCAGGACAAGCTGCAGATGTGGCGCATG
>LNFE01000089.1 GCA_001464575.1 Acidobacteria bacterium Ga0077553
TAGCTGGCGGCGAAGGGGCGATAAGCGGGTTCGACTTCGAGGCGGAAGAGGGTGGTGAGTTCGGCCGGGGAGTAGGGCAGGGAGGTAAGCTCCGGCGGTGGGGGGCACTCGCGATTGAGGTAGAGCTTGGCGAGGAGGCGCCAGGCTTCGAGCCGGGCTGGGCGGGCATCTTCCGGTATCCGGCGGAGATGGTGGGCCAGGCCAAGCGCGGCTTGAAACTCGTGATGGGTGCCGGGGGAGCGGAGCTGGTAGGGTTTGGGGCCACGGCGATTGATGGTGGCAATCAGCCACTCTTCGCCGAATCCGGCCCATTCCCCCGCAATCTCAAACAGGTTAAACTCGACCGCCGGGGCGACTTCGTTTCGGAAGATGGCTTCCAATTCGTCGTCAGAGTAGGGAGAGGCGGCAAGGGTCCGGGCGATATCGGGGAACGAGAGGCGGGTGTCGGTATCGAGGAAGAGATCGGAGAGGGCGAGCCAGACGGGGTGACGGGGGTTCATAGTGAGGGCAGGCACACCGGGGAGCGGCGTGCCTGCCATGGGTTGGGTGCTTAGAAGATAATCTTCAGCGCTATTTGCATGTTACGCGGTTCGCCGAAGCCAAGGCCAGGGGCGGAGCCGCCGTTACGGGTGTTGGTGATGACGCCGAAGCCGGCCGTGCTGGCGAGCGAGGTGCCCGGGTTTGCCCAGTTGGTCCGGTTGGTGAGGTTGAAGATTTCAAATCGGAGCTGGGTGGTGATCTTCTCGGTAATCGGGGTGGCCTTGAAGACCGAGAAGTCGATGGCGCCGAAGCCGGGTCCGTAGATGGCATTGCGGCCGAGGTTGCCGAAGGTACCCTGGGCCGGACGGGCGAAGGCGGCCGGGTTGAACCAGCGAAGCGTACGGACGGCCGGGTTCTGCACGACGCCGGAGAACGGGTCGCCGACCAGGTCGACGCGGTCGCGGCTGTCGCCGGTGCCGCTGACGTTGGTGCCGGCGAGGATGTTCAACGGGCTGCCCGTGTGGAAGGTGTTCAGCGAATTGACCGTCCAGCCTTTGGTCAGAAGCGGGAGCGCCTTGCCAAAGGTCGGGATGTCGTATGAGATGAAGCTGGTGACAATGTGGCGGACATCGAAGCTGGCCGAGCCGCGTTCGTTCCGTAGGTCGTTCGAATTGGTCGGCAGGTTGTTGCGGACGTCCGAGCCATTGTCGATGGCGTGGCCGTAGGTGTAGTTGAACGTGGCCGTCATGCCCTTCCACATCGTCTGGCGGAGGGAGCCCTGGAACGAATGGTAGTTGCTCACGGCGATGGAGCCGAGTTCATTGATGGCGGCCAGGTCCGGATACTGCGTGGCGAAGGGCCGGCGGAGCTGGGCCCCGGCGACAGCGCCCGGGGTGGGGGCGTTGATGTTGCGAAGCAGGCTCAGCTTGCGGCCGCCGCTGGCGACGTAACCACCTTGCAGCAGTGTCGACTTGGTCAACTGGTGCTGGATGTTTAGGTTGTAGTTCAACACATACGGCGTCCGGAAGTCCTGGCTGATGGCGTAGGCGCCGAAGGGCGGCCGGGGCTGCGCGGTACCGAAGATGGGCTGGTTGAGAGCAAGGTCAACGCTCGAGAGCGCGATCGAATAGACCGGGGCCGGACCGCCAGGATTGGCGTGGACACCGGCGGAGCCGCCGTTGGGGGCGCCCGTGTTGGCGACGATGAAGTTCAGCGGCGGCACGTCGTAGAACAGGCCGAAGCTGCCGCGGATGACCGTCTTGCCGCCCTTGACGGGTGTATAGGCGAAGCCAAAGCGCGGGGCGAAGTTGTTCAGGTCGCGGGGGTAGAGGGTGTCGAGTCCGGCGTTCGGGCCGACGAAGCCGCGGCCGGGAACGAAGGTGGAGATGGAATCCTTCATGTCGTGCAGCGGGCCGTGATAGGTGTAGCGGACGCCGAAGTTCAGGTTGAGTTGCGGTGTGACTTGGAAGTTATCGTGCAGCCACCAGTCGAACGAATTCTGGTTGTAGTCGCGCTGCAATTGGCCGCGGACGATCTGAGCGCCGTTGTTGCTGGAGGTGTAGCCGGCCAGGAAATCGGCGAGGGCGCGCTGGTTGCCGTTGAGCGAAGTATCGCTGGCCCAGGGGCCTCGAGCGCCGTCAAACAGGAAGCGGCCGCGCTTGTTGGTGTCATAGAAGACGTCGAGGCGCGCCCGGCGATACTCGCCGCCGACCTTGAGCTGATGGCGGCCGAGTGAGATGGAGAGGTTATCGACGAGGTGGCCGGTGGTGTCGATGCGGCCCAGGGGCTGCGTTGCGCCGACGAGCGCAAAGCCATTGATCGTGGTGGTGGGAGTGCCGAGGAGGCTGGCCTCCGTCACGCCGGTGTTGAGGCCGATGGCCACAGGATTGGCTGAGGTATCGGAATCGTTGAACACCTGCAGGAAGAAGTTGACGCCCGCAGTGATCTGGTTCACCATGCGCGGCCCGAAGACGCTGCTCTGCACAATGGAGACATTGTGCATACGGCTGGGCGCGACCTGGAAGTATTCGCGATACGGCGAGCCGGAGTCGGCAGCCTGCTTGCCGGTGCCGCCGAAGTAGCGGCCGGCGATGGTGTGATTGTCGTTGAACCGGTGGTCGATCTTGACGATGCCATTGTAGGAGTCGTAGTCGTTCTGGTCGGTGGAGAGGAAGTTGTTCAGACCGAACGGAGCGGACTTGCCCCGGGCAGGCCAGAAGGAGAGCATATTGAGCCCCACCTGGCTGACCGGCACGCCGTAGCGCGCGAGCGTATTGCGGGCATCGGCGACCCACGCGTCCGAAGGGACGGTGGCGGCGAGCGAGTTGGCCGCGATGGCTTTCTGTGCTTCGCCGGTGGCGAAGAAGAACGTGCGGTTCTTGATGATGGGCCCTCCCACGGAGAAACCATATTGATTCGAACGAACCACGCGAGGCTTGGCGCCGGCGGCCTGCAAGGGCGAGGGTTCGGCGAACGCTTCGTTGCGATTGAAGTAGTAAGCGGAGCCGTGCAGGTCGTTGGTGCCCGATTTGATCACAAGGTTGACCGAGGCGCCGCCGTTGCGGCCGGATTCGGCGCTGGCGTTGGTCTGCACCGAGAACTGGTCGATGGCTTCAACGGGCAGCAAGGTGCCGGCGATGCCGGAGACGCCGCCCTGGTTCACGGCGGAGGTGTTGTGGAAGGCGTCATTATTGTCGGCGCCGTCGATCTGGTAGTTGTTGCCAGAGGTGCGCATGCCGTTGACGGAGCTCGAAGCCGGGGAGACGCCGGGGCTGAGCTTCAGCATCTGGCGGAAATCGCGGCCATTCATCGGAAGGTCAGCGACGAGTTTGGGGCCGACGACGCCGACGAGAGCCGACGAGGTGGTTTCAAGGCTGACGGCTTGAGCGGAGACTTCGACGGTGGAAGCCTGCTGGGCGACGCCGAGGGCGATGATGACGTTGCTGGTCTTGGAAACGGCAACTTCAACATTCTCGTACCGCTTCGTCTCGAAACCCGATTGGGACACCACGAGCGTGAATTTCCCGACGGGGAGTTCGGCGAATAGAAACTCTCCGGTGGCTGAGGAAAGAGTCGAGCGTGTGAACCCGGTGGACGGGCTCTCGAGTTTGACGGCGGCGCCGGGAATCGAAGCGCCGGTAGCGTCCTGCACGACGCCGGCAATGTTGCCGCGGAAGGTCTGCGCCGACAGCGCGGAAAGAGAAAGCAGTAGGAGCGCAAGTGCTCGCATCATAAACACCTCAAGAAGGGATTGGGGTGCAGCGAGACTGGAGCTGCGTTGCCTTATCGATCAATAACGGGCGATCGATAAGAGACGAGATTTACCAAAGTGTAACACCGCTACGCTTTAGGCTGAGGAACGGGGTTCATCGCGAGCACCTGGCCGTCGGCTTCGAGACGGGCGCGAAGCGGGGCGTAGGGGAGGGCCTGGAGGGTCGACTTCGTGGTGAGAGCCTGGACCGTGGCAGTGGCGGCTGCTTGGCCGAGGAGGAAAAAAGTCCACTCCAAACGGACGGCGCCGTAGGCGACATGGCTGCTTGAAAGGCAGGTCGGGGTGATGAGGTTGGTGCACTCGGCGGCGCGCGGCAGCAGCGCACGATAAGAGATGGGAAACGCGCCCCAGTCGTCGCCGCCGAAGACGAAGCCTTCGTTGTAGGCAGCGCCGTCCTTAATGATGCGGCGGACGTGATGGGTGTCCGGTGGCCAGCAGGAGACGCCAACGGGATCGGCGATGGCGGGTTGGCCGATCCGGCGCGTGTGATGTTCCGTGATGACGAAATCGGAGACGAGGCGGCGGGCGTCGCGGACGTAGAACTGACGGGGCCAACCGGCGTTGTCGGGGAACTCGTCGGCGCAGACTCCCCAATCCTTCCAATGGCCGCCGAACGCCGGATCGTTGGCCAGCAAGTAGACGAGGCCTTGCGTGAAGTGGAGATGTTCGGCGTAGACGCGGCGGCGGACGGCGGGGGAACCGGCCGGGTAGGCATAGTTCATCCCGTAGAGATTGGCGGAGAGATCGTGCCAGCTGCCTTGGTCCGTTTTCCCGTTGGGCAGGTTGGCGTTGGGACGGAAGAGCTGGCCGCCGGCTTGGACGTAGCGGTAGTAGATCTCGTACTGCTTGCGGTCGAAGCCGGCTGGTTTCGCAAACGGAATCCGGTTGGCTGGGTTCTTGGTCAGGCACATGCGGAAGCAGTAGCCTTGCAGCCGGTGGTCTCCTTCGCCGGGTTCGCCAATGGGTTCGTTTCGTATTGTCGGGATGACTCCGGAGGAGGGAACGCCGGGACGCCAGTAGGGGTCGACGCGGACTTCGAAGTTGCGATAGGTGTTTTCGGCGCGGATGCCGTTCTTCGTTTCGCCGTACTGGGAGTTGGCCTCGCGGCCGATGATGGTACGGCAGCCGGCGGCGTGGAGCAGGTCGCCTTCGATGGAGGCATCAATGAATTGGGCGGCGTGGACCTGTTGGCCGGACTCGAGGGTGAGGTGAGTGAGGTGGGTGCCCCGCTTCGATGCGGAGCGGAGTTGGGCGTTGAGCAGGTAGGGGACGTCGTGCTCCTTCAGCCAAGCGAGAAGGACGCGTTCGGCGACGCTCGACTCGAATTTGTAAATGGGTTCGTTTCGTCCATAAGTTGCACCGATGCGGCGGTAGAACTCGGCGGCGAGCCCGCCGACGGCGGGAGAGTTGCGGAACCAGTGGTTATCAATGTCGGAACTGCCGAGGCCTTCGACGGTGATGCCGCCGAGATGGCGGCTGGGTTCGAGGAGCAGCACGGTGCGGCCCATTTTGCGGGCTTGGATCGCAGCGGTGATTCCGGCGGCGGAGGCGCCGTAGATGCAGATCTCCGGCTGCTGGGTTTGAGCGGCGAAGGCGAGGAGCAACTCGCGACGGGTCATAACTTTTCGACGGTCACCTGGGCGCGGAGATTGGCGACGCCCGCCGTGTAACGGGAGTCGGCGACGGCGAAGGCGAGGGCGTCTTCCATCCAGTCGTGCCAGACGCCGTCGGGGTCATGAGAGGCGGCGGTGAGCGTGTACTCCTGCGGGCAGAGCAGGCAAGGGAACTGAAAGGAGACGCGCAGGGTTTGGCCGGCAACGACGGGTCCCAGGGTGAGGCGTTCGAGCTCCGTGTTGGTGCCGTAGACCTCGAAGCCGATGCGGGTGCGAATCATGATGCCGATGACGGGTTGCTCGACGGGTGAATTGAATTTGACCGTGACGCGAATGGTCGCGACTTCGCCGGACTGCAGCACGATGTTGGGCTGGCCGTTCTGGCCGAAGGTTTCGAGCGCGAGGATTTCAGCGCGGCCGTCGCCGCGGCGCAGGGCAGGGAAGAGGCCGGGCGGGATGGCTTCGCCCCAGGCGCGCTGGCGGGCGGCGATGTGGTGTTGATACTTCGGCAGGATTTCGCGATGGTCGCCGCGGGCGTGGAGACGGCCTTCGTGGAGCCACCAAACTTCGTCGGAGAGCGCGGCGATGAGTTCGGGCTCGTGCGATGTAAATAGGACGGTGGCGCCGTTGCGACGCAGGCGCTCGAGACCCAGGGCGGCGCGGGCGCGGATGAGCGCGTCGCAGGTGGCGAGGGTATGGTCGAGGGCGAGCGCGGAGACGGGCGCCAGGTTCAGGGTGTCGGCCGGACCAAGGTAGCGGGCGACGGTGGGCGTATGGACCTCGCCGGCGTAGGGACGTTCGAGGCCGGCGGCAAGCCGGAGGAGTTCGCGCTGTCCATTGCCATCTTCGCCGATCACGGCAATGAGCGCGCCGTCGGGGGCGGTGGCGGTAAGCTGGTCGAGAGGCGCGAGGGTGGCTTCGCGGAAATGAATGGCCATTGGCATTAGGATAGCGTTGCTGTTGGCGGCGGGTGGGGTTTTGCTGGGCGAGACGGTGTTGCACCGGCCGCTACGGAACCCGGCGTCGGTGGGTGGCGTGTATGTTTTGGCCGATGATTTCGAAGGGGAAGCGGCGATTGTGCTCGATGGCGTGGCCGGGGTGACGCTGCGGGAGTTCGTCGTGAAGGGCAATCGGGCGAAGCTGGCGCAGCGGCAGGAGTTGCCGCCGTATGACCGTACGTTTGCGAGTTGGTTTGGAGCGGGCGGGGTGCTCGTGCGGGGTGGGGCGCGAGTGGTGATTGAAAAGGCCCGGTTCGAGGAGATGGCAGGGTTCGCGGTGCTGGCGTCGCGGGTGCAGGGGATAACGGTGCGGGAGGTGACCGTGGTGGACAGCGGATCCGTCAAGGCGAACCAGCGGAACAACACGACCGGCGGCGTGCTCATTGAAGATGGGTCGGTGGACTGGGAGGTGAGCCAGTCGGTGTTTGAGCGGGTGACGGGGAACGCCGTTTGGACCCACTCGCGGTACACGGCTCCACGCAATGAGCGGGGACGGATTGCGGGGAACCGGTTCCGCGAGATTGGCCGGGATGCCGTGCAGGTGGGCCATGCGGTGGCGGTGACCG
>LNFE01000090.1 GCA_001464575.1 Acidobacteria bacterium Ga0077553
CCGAACGCACTCTCGGCGGCTGAGGTTCTGACGCTTTTCGGCACCCGGTAAAGCCCTTGGAAAACAATGCTCCGCTCCGCTGCACTCCTCTGCTTCGCCACCACCGCCCTCACCGCGCAATCGGACCATGGATTCGGGGCGGTACCGCCCGTACCGCTGCCTGATCTCACCGCCCACGATCAAACCGGCCGGACCGTCTCTCTGCGGGAACTGCTCGCCGGCCGCCGCACCGCTATCCAATTCGTCTTCACCGACTGCCCCACCACGTGCCCCTTGCTCGGCAACCTGTTCCAACGCGTCGACAAAGCGCTCCCGGCGCCGGAAAAGGAGCCGCAGCTTTTGACCATCACGGTCGATCCCGCCAACGACACTCCAGAGCGCCTGGCCGCTTGGCTGACCACCTTCCGCCACAGCGCCCGGTGGTCCGCTCTCCGCTTCAGCTTGGGTGACCTCAACCAACTCCTCCGAACCCTGGGCATCCAACCGGGCCCGGCGGTAGCTCACAGTCTCCAGATCTTTATCGCCGATGCCGAAGGCCGCTATGTAGCCCGCACTACCGCGCTCCCCACCGCGGCCCAGGTCATCTCTGCACTCCGCACGCAACCCGAAACGTCCCCCCATCCCGGCGCTCAGTTGTACCTCTCTGCCACCCGCTTCGTCGCCACCGTGAATGACGAACCCCTCGCCCCGATCGCTGCCCGCTGCGCCAACTGCCACGGAGCCGGTCGCACGGGGCAAGCCGAAGGCGAGGTCCAGGTACCAAGCCTCTTCCCCCGTTCCCTTCTCACAGCCCAGTCTCGCCGCGGCGGACCGCCGTCCGCTTATTCGGAGTCCTCCTTCTGCCAAGCCCTCGCCACTGGCCGCGATCCCGCCGGGGTTCAATTCTCCTCCGTCATGCCCCGCTATCAGCTTGAGCCTCGCGCCTGCCGGCTGCTCTGGCAATATCTCACCAACCCGCGCTAGCGCGCGGTGTGCGATGATCCCCCGTATGCGCCGCCGCGACCTCCTCTCCTCACTCCTCCTTCCGGCCTCCAGTCTCGGCTTCCAATCCACCCCACCTCCGAGCCGCCGCGTCACCCTCGGCGTCATTGGCTGTGGCAATCAAGGCCTCAATGACCTCAAGCTCTTCCTCGCCGACGAACGCGTCCAGATCGTGGCCGTTTGCGATGTCAATCGGCAGTCCCCGGGCTACTGGAACGGCGGCATCGCCGGGCGCGAACCCGCCCGCGACCTCGTCGAATGGCATTACGGCCGCGCTCGCCAGTCGGGGGTCTACAAGGGTTGCGCCGTCTACGAAGACTTCCGCGACCTGCTCCGCCGCCCCGATATCGACGCCGTGCTCATCGCCCTCCCGGACCATTGGCACGCTCTGGCCACCATCGCCGCCGCCCGCGCCGGCAAGGATATTTACGGCGAGAAGCCCCTGGCGCTGACCATCAGCGAGGGCCGCGCCATGGTCAACGCCGTTAAGGATCACCAGCGCATCTTCCAAACCGGCTCGCAACAACGTTCCGATCCCCGCTTCCGTCAAGCCTGCGAACTGGTTCGCAACGGCCGTCTCGGCAAACTCCACACCGTGCTGTGCGGTCTCCCCGGCGGCACCCCGGACTTCGGCCAAACCGGCCATCGTCAAAATCCCGAACCCATTCCCCCGGGCTTCAACTACGACATGTGGCTCGGGCCCGCCCCGGAGGCTCCATACGCCCCCGGCCGCTGCCACGTGAACTTTCGATGGATTCTCGACTATTCGGGCGGCCAGATCACCGATTGGGGCGGCCACCATCCCGACATCGCCCAGTGGGGGATGGGGACGGAACTCACTGGGCCGGTCGCCATTCGCAACGGCCAGGCGACCTGGGCCCAAGAGAAACTCTGGAACACCGCTACCGACTTCCACTTCGAGGCGCTCTACGCCTCCGGCGTCAAGCTCATCTGCTCCAGCCGCATCCGGCAGGGTGTCACCTTTCAGGGTTCGGAGGGCTCCGTATGGGTCAACCGGGGCGCCATCGAAGCCAGCCCGCTGAGCCTCCTCGACTACTCTCCCGCTCCGAACGAGATCCGCCTTCCCCGCAGCGCCAGCCACTCGCGTAACTTCATCGACTGCGTCCTCTCGCGCCAGCAACCCATCGCCCCCATTGAACAGGCGCATCGCTCCATCTCCATCGCCCACCTTGGCAACATCAGCCTTCGCCTCGGCCGCGACCTCAACTGGGACCCCGCCGCCGAACGGTTCTCGAACGACGAAACCGCCAACAGCATGCTTTCCCGCCCCTACCGAAAGCCCTGGACCCTGTAACCCCGGCGTAACGGGCGAAAGCGATATCGTGAGGAGACATGCTTTCACGACGCGCCTTGCTCTCTCTGTCCGCGGTCTCTTTACAAGCCGCCGAGCCCATCCGGCTCATTGCCCATCGCGGCGGTATCGTTGACGACCAGCACGCCGAGAACAGCCCCGCTTCTCTCAATGACGCTATCGCGGCCGGCTACTGGATGATCGAAGTCGATGTCCGCCGCACCAAAGACGGCGAACCCATCCTGCAACACGACGCCGACTTCCGCCGCTTCTACCAGCAACCCCACCGTGTCGAAGAGCTCACCTGGGACGAGATCCGCCGCTTCCGTGCCCAGCCCGGCAACTCGGCGCCGCTCCATTTCCGCGACCTGTGCCAACTCTGCCGTGGCAAGGTCCGCCTGATGCTCGACATCAAGGGCTACGACTGGCCACCTGCCTTTTATGAAGGTCTGGCCAAACTCCTCGCCGAACACGACCTGCTCGACACCGCTTTCCTGCTCGGCGGCCGCAACGCCACCACCCTCCCCATCACCCAGAAAGCCAAGGCGTCCATCAACAGCGCCGGCCTCGCGAAGGCCCTGGCAGCGGGCGAAGATGTGGCCAGCCGCTACTATCTGTTCGAGCTTGCCAGCGACATCACCCCGGCCACCGTCGCCTTTTGCCGGCAAGCTCGCATCCCCTGCGTCGCGGCGATCAACACCTTCCGCTACACCATGGCCAAACGCGACGAATGGGAAGGGCCCAAGGAAGACGCCGCGCGGCTTCTCGCCCTCGGAGTGACGCACTTCCAAATCGACTCCCGCTACGGGTCTCTCTTCCCGCGCTAACGAGGGATCGCCGTTCCGGACCGTCTACTTTGCGAAAAGCTGCGACCGGTCGGCGAACGCCTTAAACTCGAGCGCGTTTCCCGACGGATCCAGGAAGAACATGGTCGCCTGCTCGCCAACCTGACCTTGGAATCGCACATACGGCTCGATGATGAACTTCTGCCCCGCCGCGCGCAACCGGTCGGCCAACGCATGCCACTGGTCGAGTTCCAGAATCACGCCGAAATGGGGCACCGGCACCGCGTGCGAATCCACCGCGTTGTGGTGAAGTTCCGCGACATGCCCCGGCTTCAAATGGGCGACCACCTGATGTCCATAGAGATCGTAGTCAATCCATTCGTCCGAAGAACGTCCCTCGGGGCATCCCAGCAGCCCGCCATAAAAGGCGCGCGCCGACGCAAGGTCATGAACAGGAAACGCAATGTGAAAAGGGGTGATAGCAGCCACTAGATTAGTGTAAACGCTACGGCGCCTACTTCCTCCGGTAGGTGCTGGACGCACCCTTTTCGTCCGTCACCGTCAGCTCGTTCCCGCTCACCCGCACCTTCCAAACAGTCTCTACCAGGTTCGCCGGCTTTCTCACCGGTTGGCCGCCGCAAGTGCGGGAATCAAATGTTCCTTCCGACGGCTTTATCCGCAGCACATCACCCTGCAACTCCCACCGGCCGCTCAGGTTCATGAAGTAGGAATTCGTACAGGTCGCATAGGTAAACTGCATCAATCCAAACTGCTCATAGGTCCCGTCGGGTTTGAACCGGTAGGTCATGTTGTTGCCCGAAGTTGGCGCCGCCGCACCGGTCACCCGATCCTGATACTGGATCGACGACACCCGGCCGGTGTACCACTCCCCCACCACCGCAGCCGTCGAGCCTTGTACGGGCGTCGACGCCGGCGCCGGACCCTGCGCGGCGAAGTACGCCATCGCTTCCGGACGGTACTTTCGAAACGCCGCTTCGTCGTTGGTCGCATACAAGTAAGCCAGCATTTGCCCGCCCCGTTCCATCGCGAACGAAGCCCGATGGGTCTGCGACCCGTTGGGCTCCCGGACCACATACTCAGAGAACAACCCGCCCGCCATCTCCTGCACCGTGCCGCGTTGCACCAACTGGCCGCCGAGAAAACTCTCCCGCGCCTTTTCATACGAATCCCGCAAGGAACCAGTCAGCGCTTTGGGCGGCACCGTCATCACCATCGCCTCCTCGCCCCGGAAATAGGCGATGACGCCGTTTTGTTCCTGGCGGCGCCAGCCGCTGCGCTCCAGGTCAGCGGCTGCGGCGGCCATCGAAAGCACGAAGAAGAGGGGTAAGAGTCGCATACCCGCAGATACGCGCGATTACCCCCGTTCTTGGGTCACCGCCCGCGAAAAAGCCGCTCCACGCCCCAGCCCATCAGATAGACCAAGGCCGCGCAGGCACCCAACGCCACCGCTACATCCACAATGCGCCGGAAATCCAGCTTCATCCCCAGCCATTCCGCCAAGCCCGCTACGGGGAATGTCGCCAGATAGCTTCCCATGAAGCGCAGATTGATCCACCCCCCGCCAGTACTCACCCGTTCTGTCCAGACCACCCAGCCGGCCCCGGCCACGTACAATCCGGCCAGGACCAGCCCCGTCTTTGACCAAGTCATGTACCTATATGCTCAAAACCGCGCAAGGCGCTTCTCGGACAATGGAGTAGCTATTGGTCCGCAAGCGCCCCAGAATCCCGGTTTCCGTCGTCCGCCCCAAAACGACGAGGTCAGCGCCAACTTCGCTCGCTACTTGCCGTACCACTTTCGCCACCTCCCCAGCCACGACATGCAAGGTCGCCTCCACCCCGGCCGCGGCCATGTCCTCGCGCAACGCCTCATCGCGCCGCTTGGCGATCTCGACGCGCCACGTCGGATCGACGAACCGGCCCGGACCGGCCCCGTCGTCCGGACTCGCATGGACGATGTGCAACTTGGCTCCAAACTGACGAGCTACCCCGGCAGCGGCCTTAATCAGCAGCGGCGCCCGCGAGTCGATATCCACGGCGAGCAACACCGACTGAATCTCTTTCTGCCCGGAACCCTCCTCCAAATGAGCACTGGTCAATACTGGAACCGGGGAGTCCGCCAGCACCTTCGCCGCCACACTGCCAAGCAGAAAGCGACGGAAGCCGCCGTATCCATGGGTGGCCAACAAAATCAGATCGGCCTGCTCCTCGTTGGCTACCGCAACAATCTCGCTGGCCGGATCGCCCTCCCGCACCACGGTCTTCACCGCCACATCTCCCAACTCAGCCGCCACAAAAGGCGTCAGGCGCTGGTCCACCGCCGGCCGTTGCAGTGCATACCAATCAATCGGCGGAGCCATCTCTAACCCGCCGCCGTAAATCGGCAAGGGCGGCATCACGTTCACTACAACCACTTCGGCGCCAAACAACTTCGCCAGATACCGAGCCTCTTCCGCCGCGGCCTTCGAGCGGTCTGAAAAGTCAATCGGCAACACAATCTTGTTGATCGAAAGCATAACCACCTCCCGAGGGAAGCCCTAACGTCTCCTCCCTGCGCCTAGATGCTACACCCATCGGGAGCCCGTCGCCAACCCCATCGGCGATCCCCTGCGCCGGGCCGTGATTCGCTACCCTCGGAGGATGTCAGCTACCGTACTCGTTGAACTGCTGCTGCTCTTGCTGCTCGCCGTGTCCGCCGTGGCGCTACTGACTAGCCGGTGGAAAATCCCTTATACGATCGCCCTGGTTTTCGCCGGATTCGCCATTGATCTTTTTCACGTTCCCATCAAAACCGTCGTCGGGAACGCCCAGCTCCTCACCCCCGAAGTCATCTTCGTCCTCATCCTGCCCGCCCTGCTGTTTGAATCCAGCATCAACATCGAAATCAAGCATCTGCGGGAGAACTTCTGGTCCATCGTGCTGTTCGCCATCATCGGCGTCGCCGCCGCCACCGCCATCACGGGATACGCCGTGCATCAGATGCTGGGTCTGCCTGTCCTGACGGCGCTGCTGTTCGGAGCCCTAATCAGCGCGACGGATCCCATCGCGGTCATTGGGCGAAAGCTTGTTCAACGACGGCACGGCCGCGGTAGCCTTTCAACTGATTCTCGCGGGCATCGTCACCAATCAGTTCGATGCGCTATCCGGCATCCGCCAGTTCCTCATCGTCGCCCTGGGCGGCGGTCTCATCGGCTTCCTCGTTGGCTACGCCGCCAGCCGCATCACCGCCTACGTCGATGAACCGCGCATCGAAATCACCTTTACCACCATCGTCGCCTACGGCTCTTATCTCCTCGCCGAGCAGGTCCATGTCTCGGGAGTCATCGCCACCGTCATCGCCGGCCTGACCGTCGGAAACCTCGGCGCGCAGATGGGAATGAGCCCCCGGACCAGAGTCGCGGTGTGGGCCTTCTGGGAGTATCTGGCCTTTGTCGTCAATTCACTGGTCTTCCTCCTCATCGGCATCGAAGTCCATGTCGCCCAGATTCTCGAATCCTGGCTCACCATCGCGCTCGCTATCGGCGCCGTCCTCCTCGGCCGCACCCTGGTGGTTTACGCGTTGTCCCCCCTCAGCGGCCGCCTCGGCGAACCCATTCCGGCCCGCTGGAATCCCGTGCTGATTTGGGGTGGCCTGCGCGGCAGCGTCTCCATCGCTCTCGTCCTCAGCTTGCCGCAGGACTTCCCCCACCGTGCCACCCTGCTCACCCTCTGCTTCGGAGTGGTGGCGTTCTCCATCGTGGTCCAGGGACTCACCATGAAGCCCCTCCTAAATTGGCTGGGCATCATCGAGGAAACGGACAACGCCTACTCCCTGCACAAGGCCCGGCAACTCACCCTCAGCGCCTCCCGCGTCGAACTCGACCACCTGCAGACCCTTCGCGCCGTCTCCCCCACCGTCTATTCCGCGCTCTCGGCCGAAATCGACGCCCGCTCGCTCGACCTCGAAGCCAGCATTCGCACCATCCAACAGGCTAACCCGGATCTGGTCGATGAAGAGATCCGCCAGGCCCGGCTCCGGCTTCTATCCGCCGAACGAGCCGCGTTGCAACGCGGGGTGATCGAGGGCCTGGTTCCCCAGGAGATCAGCGAACATCTCCTGGCCGAATCCGCTGAAAGCGTCGATCACCTCGCCCGTGGCCATCACGACGATTGAGGTCCACCCGGCCGGGCCCTCCACCGCGACTCGAACACGGCGATCGTAACCAGATACACGGCCACGATCACCACCGCGATCGCGGTAATCCGGTGGCCCGGAAAAACAAAGTAGGCCACCACCACCAATACCGTTCGCACAACCGCGTGGAAGACTCCCACCCAATGCTGCAAAATCCACGACATTGGCAGCCACATCAATCCCGCCAGAATGCCAACCGAGAGCGGCAGGGACATCGGCTCCAGCATAAAGAAGGGGATGGCGATCGCATACACCAGGAGTGACATCCCCACCGTTGCCATGAACAGCCGGTCAAACTCATTCTTCGGCCGGCTCTTGTCCAGGAAATTCTCCCCGGTGAATCGGGACAAAAAGATTCCGAGATACACGATCGAGCCTGTCGCCACGAACACCGTCATAATCGCCTGATACGCGGTCAAGAACCACCCGGCCAGTCCGATCACCACCCAGGCGATTGTCCCCGCAAGCGGCATGGCCAGAAATCGGCGCTGTCCAAACTCCGCCCGCTGCTCGTCCAAACTCCGCACCGCCAATGTTTCCATACCTTCAGCCTAACGCCCCGCTGGCGCCCGCGGCTCAGATCACCATCAGATTTGCGAAAACTGCTGAGACGAATGGGAGCGCTTTCCCGAGTCTTCCTATAGCCGGTCAACCCCATGAAACCCGTTCTCGTTTTCTTCCTCCTCACCACCTTCCTGCTCGCCTCCTGCACCGCTCAGCAACGAGCCCGCAGTTACGGAGGCACCCTCGATATCAACCTGCCTCCCTCCACCAAGCTCGTTACCGCGACCTGGAAGGACACCGCGGATCTCTGGTATCTCCATCGGCCCATGCGAGCCGGCGAGGTACCCGAGATCTCAATCTTCCAACAAGAGAGCGGGGGGGCCATTCTCTTCGGCGGCGAAGGCAAAGTCGTCTTCCACGAGTCCAAGTAACTCGGTTGCGGATAGCGCTTCCCGGCGCTATCCTCTCGGCATGATCTCTCGCCGCTGCGGCCTTCTCCTTGCTTGCGCCGCCCTTGCCGCGGCCCAACCCCCCGTTCCCGCCGAACCGGGATTCCTCCTGGCTGCGCTCAGCATCACGCCGGAACCATGGGAGAAGCAGGCCAATTTCGAAAAGTTCGCCCGCTTCTCTCGCCAAGCCGCTGCCCAAGGCGCCCAAGTCATCGTCGCTCCGGAGGGTTACCTCGAAGGCTACGTGGGCAACCAGGGACGCACCCCTGGCCTCGAACAGGATCACTACGCCGCCCACGCCGCCGAGGAGCTAAACGGCCCCCTCGTTTCCCAGGTCCGCGCCCTTGCGAAGGAATTGCGCGTTTATCTCATGGTCGGGTTCGCCGAAAAACGCGACGGCAAGATCTTCAACTCCGCCGTCATGTTTTCTCCCGAAGGCCAACTCACCTCCCACTACTCCAAAAGCCACACCATGAACGACGAGCCCTTCAATACGAAGGGCGACGCCTTCCCGGTTACCAAGACGCCGTTCGGCCAATGGGGGACGCTCATCTGCTTCGACCGCCAGGTCCCGGAAGCAGCGCGCATCCTGGCCATCAAGGGCGCCGACATGATCTTTGTCCCGGCCTGGGGCAGCTATGGTGAGATAAACGACCTGCTGATGCGCGTGCGCGCCTATGAAAACGGTGTCAATCTCGCGTTTGTCCACCCGAAGCGGGCTCTGCTCATCGACGCCGGAGGGAACATCCTCGCCCAGAACCAGGGCGAGCACGACCAGATTGTTCTTGGCCGGTTCACCGTCTCGCCCAAGCGCAAACACTCCCTACTCAAGTACCGCCGCCCTGGCCTCTATCAGGAACTCTCCCGCCCCTGAACCGCCAATCGCCGGTCGCTGGTCAAAGCCTGCAGAATCTCTTCCCGTACCTGCTCCACCATTGCTTCATTCCCCCGCGGCAAACTGATGCCCGCCACCGCGGCGTGGCCGCCGCCGCCGTAACGGCCAGCCACCTCGGCCAGGTTCACCAGCCCCTCCGGCCGCCGCCCCTCTGGACGAAGCCAAGGATTCGTCCCTAACGAAATCCGCACCCAGTCATCTCCCGCCGAAATAGTCACCAGATACTCCAAATCCGGGAACACACAGTAAGGAAGAAAACGGTTCGGCCGCGCCCCCTCCAGGCCCCGTACGTCGAGATAGCCAACCATATCCCTTCGTTCCAATCTCCGTACGACGAAACCCATCTCGCCCCGCCGCTCCTCGACGCAACGGTCCGCCACCGCCTTCAATTCCGGCGTCGCCAGCACCTCTTCCATCGAGCGGAACCGCAGCCGCCGCACCACCTCCTCCCGCAGTTCCTCCTGCTCGGCGTGTTCAATGACTAACCGCAACCGCGCCGCCGCCGACCGCAGCTCCACCGCGGCCGCCGGGCTGCTGTACTTGGCCCCGTCAATCACCTCCGCCCACTCGATCAGATCCTCCAGCCCCTCGGCTCGATATCCAAACTGATCTCGCAGATAGTCAGCAATCAAACCCGTGCACGAAGCCCGAGTCACATCCAGAACCTTTTGCGGTGAGGCTTGCCGCCGAAAGTGCGCCTCATCCTCTGGACTCAGGAAGGCGCTCAGGTGATGGTCAAACCACCAATCCAGCCGCCGGTCCGGTGCGTATCGGAAGTCGACAATCGCATTTTCGTCCCCATCCAGGTCCCCGGCCGACCAGCGGAACCCCGGCCGATGCAACATCCCGCGAAATAGCAATTGCCCCTGCGGATAGTAATATTCCTGCAAGAACCGGCCCAGCAAAGCCGCCGAAGCAGCCCCATCAAAACAGCGATCATGATAAACGATCCGGATTCGCATGAGGTCAAAAGATCTGCAGCTCAGCCGCGCAACCCGGGTCGGCTGTAAAACATTACTCTACCGCTGTGCCGTCCGAACCGTCAATTCAGGAAAACCGCCAGCGGCCGGGGTAACGATATTCTAGAAAGGAGTCGATTAGAGCAGATGAGACGAGGGGCAAGAGCTTTAGTTCTGTTGTTGGCGATCCTGCCGCTCGCCCAACTGCACGCTCAACCCGTTAAACTCGCTCCCCACAACCCTGGCCAAATCCTCATCAAACCCCGGATTGGCGCCTCCAGCCTTCTGCTCCAAGCGCTGCACAATACAAACGGAGCCACCATTGCGCGCATCTTTTCCCGCGTCGGCAACATCCAGGTCCTCCGCCTGCCCAAAGGGCTCAACGTCGAGCAGGCTGTCACCCTCTACAAAGCCAACCCCTTGATTGAGTTCGCCGAACCCGACTATCGCTTCACCATCAACCAAACGCAAACCTTCCCGAACGATCCGTCCTTCAATCAGCTTTGGGGTCTGCATAACACCGGCCAGAGCGGGGGAACCGCAAACGCCGACATCAACGCCCCCGAAGCCTGGACGCTTCGCACCAACGCCAGCACCGTCGTTGTCGGTGTCGTCGATAGTGGCATCGACTACAACCATCCCGATCTCACCGCCAACATGTGGACGAACCCGGGCGAAATCCCGAACAACGGCATCGATGACGATAACAACGGCTACATCGACGACGTCTACGGCATCAACGCCTTCACTAACAGCGGTAACCCCATGGACGACCACAACCACGGCACCCATGTGGCCGGCACCATTGGCGCCGTCGGCAACAATAACATCGGGGTCACCGGCGTGGCCTGGAACGTGAAACTCATGGCGCTCAAGTTTCTCTCCGCCGACGGCTCCGGCTCCGCCGCCGACGCCATCGAGTGCATCAACTACTCCCTCACCAAGGGCGTACACATCCTCAATAACTCGTGGGGCGGTGGCGGCTTCTCCCAGTCTTTGTTCAACGCCATCAACAGCGCCAAGGACCAGGGCGTCATCTTCGTCGCTGCCGCCAGCAACGAAGGCTCCAACAACGACCAGTCGGTCAGCTATCCTTCCGGGTTCAATCTCCCCAACATCGTCGCCGTAGCCGCCACCGACCGGAACGACCTGCTGGCCACTTACTCCAACTACGGCTATCGATCCGTCCACCTCGGGGCCCCCGGCTCCTCCATTCTCTCCACCACCCCCAACAACAACTACTCCACCTTTAGCGGCACGTCCATGGCCACGCCGCAGGTCAGCGGAGCCCTGGCCCTGCTCAAAGCCCAGTTCCCCGCCCTCACCTATCAGGAACTCATCCGCAGGCTGCTGCTCGCCACCGACCCGCTTCCCGCCCTCGAACCAACAACCTTCACCGGGGGCCGGTTGAATCTGTATCGCGCGCTCACCAGCGCCCAGCGCCCCATTCCCCATCTCACCCTCAGCACCCGCGCCGGAGCGCCGCCCCTCACCGTAACCTTCACCGATACCTCCCTCGGCAATCTCACCTCCCGGCAGCTCAACGTCGGCGCCGGCGGCTCGGCCATCGCCTTGAACGGCTCCACCACGCACACCTACACCGCTTCCGGCACCTACACAGCCACCCTCTCCGTCTCCGGCCCCGACGGCAGCGCTAGCCGCTCCCAGGTCATCCGCGTGCAGCCTCCCTACACGGTCGGCAGCGACACATACCGGTGGATTGATACGGCCGGAATGACCGCCCTGTCGCTCGCGGACGACGGTGTCAGTCCCGCCATCACCCTTCCGTTCCCATTCCCTTACTTCGGCAGCCAATTCAGCACCGCCTACATCAGCGCCAACGGCTTTCTCACCCTCGGTTCGCCCAACGGTGGCTCGCAGTTTGAAAACACCACGCTCCCCTCCTTGGCCACGCCCAACAACGCGCTCTACGCCTATTGGGACGACCTCGACCCCGCCCAAGGCGGAACCATCCGCTATGGCTCGGCCGAAGGCGGCTTTGTTGTCAGTTGGGAGAACGTTCCCCATTTCACCGCCCCCACCCGCATCTACGCGTTTCAGATCTTCATCAACCGCTGGGGCGGCATCCAATACAACTACAAAGAGGTGCAGCCCAGCGTTGCCGTCTTCGGCGGCGGCCGCAGCGCCACAGTGGGTATTGAGGATGATTCGGGCGTCATGGCCACCCTCTCCAGCTTCAATTCGAACGCCCTCGCAAACTCCACCGCCCGCCTATTCGCCCGCGGCACCGTCACGCTGAACGCTTCCGGCGCGCCCGCCCCGGCCGGGGGCGGCACGGGCACGATCACGGTCACCCCTGCCGAACCCGCTTACACCGCGTGGGCCGTCTCTGGCCAGCCGAGTTGGCTCTCCGTTGACGTCTCGACCAACCCCCATGTCTGGACCGCCGCCGCCAACCCGGACCCCAACTCCCGTTCCGCCACCCTCTCGATCGGCGACAAGACCTACACCATCACCCAAGCCGGTTCCCCCGGCTCCGTGTCGCTGAGTCCGGCCTCCGCCACGGCCGCGGCCTCTGGAGCCTCCGGTAACATCACGGTCACCCCAACCCCTTCCACTTACACCTCGTGGACCGTCACCGGCAACCCGTCCTGGCTCTCCGTAGCCCCGTCTCTTAACGCCGTCGCCTGGACCGCCCAAGCCAATAACTCCGTCAATGCCCGCTCCGCCACGCTCACGATCGGGGACAAAACGTTTCTCCTCACCCAATCCGGAGCGGCCGGTTCGGTGGCCCTCGGCGCCAGTTCCGCAACTGCCCCCGCGGCGGGATCCTCCGGCAGCGTTAGCGTCACCCCCACCCCTTCCGACTACTCTGCCTGGACCGTCACCGGACAAACCGCCTGGCTCGCCGCCAGCAAATCCGGCAACACCGTCAATTGGACCGCCCTAGCCAACAACTCCGTCACGGCCCGCTCCGCCACCCTCACCATCGGCGGAAGCGCCTTCACGGTCAACCAGTCTGGAGCAATCGGTACCGTAACCCTGGGCGCCGCCTCCGCCACCGCCGCCGCCGCCGGCAGCTCGGGCAGCGTCACCGTCACCCCCTCCCCCGCCGACTTCACCACGTGGACCGTCAGTTCCCCCCCGGCGTGGCTATCCACCACCCGGAACACCACGTCGGTTTCCTGGACCGCGCAGCCCAACAACTCGGTCAACAGCCGCTCCACCACCCTCACCATCGGCGACAAGTCTTACACCGTCACCCAGTCCGGCGCGGTGGGCACGCTCACCCTCAGCGCCTCCTCCGCCACAGCCGCCGCCGCCGGGGGCTCCGGCAGCGTCACCGTGACGCCCTCTCCCGCGGACTTCGAAACTTGGAGCGTCAGCGCCCCGCCCCAATGGTTGACCGTCTCTCGAAACCAAACCTCCGTCTCCTGGACCGCCCAAGCCAACAACTCCGTCGCCCCCCGGGCCGCCACCCTCACCATCGGCGACAAAACCTACACCGTGAACCAATCCGGCGCCGCCGGCTCCCTCGCCCTTTCCCCCAGCTCCGCGACAGCCACCGCCGCCGGAGCCTCCGGCAGCATCACCGTCACCCCTACCCCCTCGGATTACAACACCTGGACCGTCTCCGGCAATCCCTCCTGGCTCACGGTCACCCCTTCCGGCAATACCGTTTCCTGGACCGCCCAACCCAACAACTCGGTCAACGCCCGCTCCGCCAACGTCACCATCGGCGATAAGACTTTCACCCTCAACCAGTCCGGAGCCATTGGCAGCCTCACTCTCAGTTCCCCGTCCGCCGCGGTCCCCGCCGCCGGCGCCTCGGGCAGCGTCACCGTGACCCCCACCCCGTCGGATTACAACTCCTGGACCGTCTCGGGCCAGCCCGGCTGGCTCACCGTCACCATCTCCGGCAATGTCGTCTCTTGGTCCGTCCCCGCCATCAACTCGATCACCCCGCGCACGGCCACGCTCACCATCGGCGACAAGACGTACACCGTCACCCAAGCCGGCGCCGTCGGCACCGTGACCCTCAGCGCCTCTACCGCCTCCGCCCCGCCCGCCGGTGCCACCGGCAGCCTTACCGTCACCCCCACCCCGGCCGACTACAACTCCTGGAGCGTCTCCGGAGCCCCCAACTGGCTAACCGTCACCACCAGCGGGCGATCCTTTCGATCGGCGACAAGACCTTCACCCTCACCCAATCCGGAGCGCCCGGCTCCGTCGCCCTCAGCGCCACCACCGCTACGGTGGGAGCCATCGGCAGTTCCGGCAGCATCACCGTCACCCCCACGCCCGCTGACTACTCAGCCTGGACCGTCACCGGCGCCCCGCAATGGCTCATCGTCACCACCACCGCCAACACCGTTTCCTGGACCGCCGCCGCCAACAATTCCGTCACTCCGCGCACCGCCACCCTCTCCATCGGCGGCCAAACCTTCACCCTGTCCCAACTCGGCGCCAACGGGTCCTTAGCCCTCAGCCCCGCCTCCGCCTCCGCCCCCGCCGCCGGCGTCACCAGCACGATCACCGTCACCCCCACCCCCGCTGACTATAAGTCCTGGACCGTCTCCGGCCAACCCGCCTGGCTCACCGTCACGACAGCCGAGAACCTCATCACCTGGACCGCCGCCGCGAACAACTCCGTCTCCCCTCGCACCGCCACGCTCACCATCGGCGACAAGACCTTTTCCCTCACGCAATCCGGGGTCGCTGGCACCGTCACCCTCAGCCCCACCGCCGCCACCGCCCCCGCCGCCGGAGCCACGAACTCCATCACAGTCACCCCCACCCCCGCCGACTACACCACCTGGACCGTCTCCGGCCAGCCCGCCTGGCTCACCGTCGTCACCACCGGCAACACCATCACCTGGACGGCCACCCCGAATCCCTCGATCAACCCAAGATCCGCCACCCTCACCATCGCCGACAAGTCCTTCTCGCTCACCCAAGCCGGAGCCACCGGCACCGTCGCCCTCAGCCCCACCGCCGCCACCGCTCCCGCCGCCGGAGCCACGAACTCCATCAC
>LNFE01000091.1 GCA_001464575.1 Acidobacteria bacterium Ga0077553
GGCTCCCAGCGGGGTTGCCGGCGGCTTAGAACGCGTAGCGGAGGCCGAACTGAATGCGGCGTCGTCCGCCGTCGGTGAGGCCTTCGTTGGCGAAGCCGGCGTTGTTGACGTTGGCTTGGGGAATGCCGTAGTCGCGGGTGTTGGTGAGGTTGTAGAAGTCGAACCGGAGGTCAAACGTATGCTTTTCCCAGGGCATCCGGACCACCTTCTTAAAGGCGACGTCGATGTTGTTGATGCCGTCGGCGCGGAGGATATTGCGGCCGGCGTTGCCCATGGGGTTGGCGGCGTTGACTAGGGAGAAGAGGTTGAAGACGCCACCGGTGAACTGGCCGGCGTTGCGGATCTCGCGCATGTTCATGCTGGCGAGGTCGAGGCTGGTGTTCAGGTTGGGGCGGATGGAGGTGCCGACGAGGGCGTCGATGCCGGAGAGGCGGCGGCCGGGGTCGGAACCGTTGAGCGGGGTGAAGGGGGGACCGCTCTGGAAGCTGAGCAGGGAGGAGACCATCCAGCCACCGAGGAGGCGGCCGGCGAAGCCCTGCTGATCGCGCTTAAAGGGGAGTTCGTAGGTGAAGTTCGTCGTGAAGCGATGGGGCCGGTCGTAGGTGGAGCGGCCGCGGTCGGCGCGGCGATTGAAGCTGTCCTGGGGGACGGCGATCTCGCCGGCGACGGAGGGGTTGAAGATCTCCGAGGCATCGTCGATGAAGGCGCTCCAGGTGTAGTGGGCGCCGAGGGAGAAGTTCTGGGAGAGGCGCTTTTCAATGGAGGTCTGCCAGGAGTGGTAGATGGAGGAAGCCGCGTTGGCCCGGTGTCGGATGGGGCCGCGGGCGGGGTTGACGCGGACGACGGGGTTGGCCGCGCCGCCGAAGTTATTGGTGGTGGGCAGGGTGGGGTTGCCGTCGATGGTCTGGAAGAGGGCGGTGCCTTTGGTGGAGACCATGCCGGTGGTGAGGACCCAGTTGCGGGTGAGTTCGCGCTGGAACTGGAAGGCAAACTGTTCGACGACGGGGGCGCGGAAGTTGGAGTCGACGATGGTGCGGGGGAGTTGGGCGGGGTTGGTGGGTCCGGGGACGACGCGGCCTTGGGCGATGTCCTGGATGCGCTGGTAGGCGCCGGTCTGGCCCGCGGGGAAGTTGTTGACGATGGTGAAGGGGAAGGCGCTGTAGATATTGAGATAGATGTTGTTGAAGATCAGGTCGTAGGTGCGGGAGTAGCCGCCGCGCATGACGAGTTTCTGATCGCCGGTGAGTTTGCTGAGGATGCCTTTGCCGGTGCCGAAGCGGTAGTTGAAGCCGAAGCGGGGGGCCCAGTTGTTTTTGTCGCGGGGCGGGGCGGGGTCGACGCGGAAGTCCGGATTGTTGTTATTGGCGGAGACGACGCGTTCGTTAACGCGCTCGAGGAAATTGAAGGCGTTGCCGGGGGACTCATAGCGGATGCCGTAGGTGATGGTGAGATTGGGCCGGACGCGCCATTCGTCCTGGAGGAAGAAGAAGTAGTCGTAGTATTGATAGGCTTGCCAGCGGCCGACGCCGGGCAGGAAGGAGTTGATGGACGCGTTGATGGGGGTATCGTCGAGGACGTTCTGGAGGGTGGCGTAGGCGATGCGTCCGCGGATGGTGGGGTTGAAGTCCTGGTTCTGGTTGAGGCGGCGGAAGTCGAAGCCAGCCTTGTAGGAATGGGTGCCGCGGAACCAGGAGAAGTTGTTCATGATCTGGTAGTTGGTGACGGCCTGCGCCTGAGGCAGGTTAACGGCGAGGCCGATGGCGGTGCGGCTGTTGGCGGAGTTGAAGCCGCTGAGGCCGAGGCCGGTGACCTCAAAAGAGGGAATGGCGAGGGAGCTGGCGTCGGCCGCGAGGGTTTGGGAAACGACGCGTTGGAAGCTGGCCCGGAACTCGTTGAAGACCGAGGAGGAGAGGGTGCTGTTGAGGAAGACGTTGGCGGCGGTGCGGTCTTGTGGGGACTGGGAGGTGAGGCCCGGGGGGACGGACTGGCCGCTGATCTGGGTGCGGGTATCGAGGAGGACGCGGCCGCCGAGGGTGTGTTTATCGTTGAAGCGATGGTCGCCGCGGACGGACGACTGCCAGGCGTTGAGGAGGGCGGGTTGGGCGCCGGCGAGGGTGCCGGTGGGGATGGAGAGCGCTTGGCCGCCAACGTTGACGCTAGCGGGGGCGCCGCCGCCGATCTGCGCGGCGGGGAGGAAATCGAGCAGGGCCTGAAGCTGGGGCCGGCCGGCGACGAAGGGACGCAGGAGCGCCTTGCCGGCTTCGGTGGGGGCGCCTTGGATGGCGGTTCCGGCGGCGAACTGGCGGTCGGTCCAGCGCATGAGGGAGCCGAAGAAGAAGGTCTTGTTTTTGACGATGGGGCCGCCGCCGGTGGCGCCGAACTGGTTTTCAATGCGCCAGGGGGCGCGGGTGAAGCCGGAGAGCTTTTCGACGTTGGACCGCGCGTTCAGGCGGTTGCTGTTGTGGTACCAGAAGGCGGAGCCGTGAACTTCGTTGGTGCCACTTTTGGTGACGATGCTGACGACGGAGCCGGCGGCGCGTCCGTACTCGGGGAGGAACTGATTGGTGATGATGCGGAACTCGGCGACGGTGTCGGGGTTGTTGATTTCCTGCTGGAGGCCGCCGGTGGAGGGGTTGTTGGAGTCGGAACCGTCGACGACGAAGTTGTTGGAGCGTTGGCGCATGCCATTGACGGAGAAGGCCACGCCACCGGAGGCGAACGTGGAGTTACCGGAGGACATCTGGGCGACGCCGGCAACGGAGAGGGCCGCGTTTAGAATATTGCGGCTGGGGGAGAGAGGTAGCTCCTCGATGCGTTTGGAGTCAAAATTGGCTCCGACTTCGGCGTTGGTGGTGTTGATGAGCGGGGCTTCGCTGGTGACGTTGACGACTTCGGAGCTGCTTTTGACTTCGAGCTTGACGAGGAATTCCGCGTTTTGGTTGAGCTGCAGGGTGATGGGTCCCTGGACGTACTTGGCGAAGCCGGCGGCTTCGACGGTCAACTCGTAGTTCGACGCGGGGAGTTGGGGAATGCGGAACCGTCCGTCTGCGCTGGTGGCCGAGGTATTGACGAAGCCAGTGGGGATGTTCTTGACCGAGACTTTGGCGTTGGGAACGACGGCACCGGTGGCGTCCGCGACGCTACCGAGGACCGAACCGGTAGTTTGCGACCACAATCCGGTGGCAAGACAGAGCGCAGAAGCGACAGAGAACAGGATTCTCTTCATAAGATGAATTTCCCCTAACCTTGAAGTAGCACTGAGAGGGGTGGCGGAGTGCCGAGTCGTCGTAGAGTGGAACTAACGCAGTTCTTCCTCGGAGAAACGCTTGACGTGAAGGGAGGTTAATCTTCTAGCGGCGGTACAATACCAAGCTGCCTGCTCAATGCCCAATAGGAGGTGGGATGCAGAAATCCGAAAATGGTCTCACATTTTTTTCAAGTGAGTTACAGAGAGGGGCCGGGCGTTGGCGTTCAGCGTATAGGCACGGGCATTGACAGGGGGAACGGTGGGAAATATACTCGGGCGCGATGGCAGAGGCGGGTACTCCACTGCGGCGTTCAGCGGAGCGGAACAGTGGCGCGCGGCCGACGCGGGTGGTATCCGTGCGCAAGGCGATTGAACTGCTGGGTTCGTTTACCCCGCACCCCGCTTGCTGGGCCCTATCCGACCTGGCGTGTCATTTACGAAATCCGAAAAGCATGGCGCATAACCTGCTTCAAACCTTACAAGATCTTAACTTTTTCCAGCAGGATGAGCCGGCCAAGGATTACCGGCTGGGGACGCGGGCGTTGGAGCTGGTCCTGGTATTTGCCTGGGGCTGCGAGTGGCTATCGCACGCCCGGGCGGTGATGCAACGCCTGGCGGAACAGACCGGGGAGAGGGTGAAGTTCGGTGTTTTGTCGCAGCACCACATCTTGATTGTGCTGGCGGTGGAGTCGATGCGGCAACTGCAGACCCGCGGGGACCTGGGGACGCGGTGGCCATTGCATTCTTCCGCTCCCGGCAAGGCGATTCTGAGTACCTTGGCGTGGGAGCGGGCGGAGGACATTTTGTGGACGGCCGGGAAGCCAGCGTTTACGCGGAGCACGCTACGGACGCTGGAAGAGGCCGAGCGGGAGATGAAGCAGATCGGCAACCAGGGCTACGCGCTGGACCGGCAGGAGAACGAGCCGGGGGTGTGCTGCATGGCGGCGCCGGTGGTGGATCCTTTACGAGAGACCGTTGCGGCGATCTTTATCTCGGGGCCGAGCGCGCGAATGCGCGATGGTCAGCTTCCTGAACTGGGGCAGCGTGTAGCGGCAGCTGGAGTGGGAATTTCTCGATTTTCGGATCAACTTTTATGAACCTTTCTTCGATTCAGCGGATTATTCCCCCGCTGGTGACTCCATTTGTGAACGAGGACGGCATTGACGAACAGTTGCATCGCGCCGAGGTCCGTCACATGGTGGAGTCGGCGAAGATTCACGGCTTGGCCGTTTGCGGCAGCACCGGCGAGGGGCATACCCTCACGTCCGAGGAGACGCGGCGGATTACGGCTTGGACGGTCGATGAGGTGAAGGGCCGGGTGCCAGTGATTACCGGGATTATTGCGGATAGCACGCGGTCGGCGATTGAACGGGCGAAGGCCGTGGCGGATTTGGGCGTCGCGGCGCTGCAGGTGACGCCGGTGCACTATGTGTTCCGGCCGGATGATGACAGTATGCTGCGGTTTTTCGCGACGGTTTCCGAGCAGAGTGGCCTGCCGGTGATCATCTACAACGTGGTGCCGCAGTCGTATCTGCTGCCTTCGCTGCTGGTGCGGATCCTGAAAGAAGTCGATGGGGTGATTGGGGTGAAGCAGAGCGCTAGCGATATGAAGGCGCTGGCGGATTTGCTGATCCTGACGGCGGAGGCCGGGATTGCGGACCGGGTGCGGATTCTCTCGGCGGTGGATGCGTTGCTGTATCCTTCGTTCCAGATCGGGTCGCATGGGGCGGTAGCGGCGATTTTGACGGCGGTGCCGGAGTGGTGCGTGGAGCTTTGGGAGGCGGTGCGGGCGGGGAACCATGCACGGGCGCTGCTGCTGCATACGCATTTGCTGCACTTGTGGAACGCGATTGAGGCGCCGAATCTGCCGGCCAATGTGCGGACGGCGATGGCGCTGCGGGGCCGGCCGGGCGGGCAGCCGCGGAGCCCGATGCCGCCGAGTTCGCCGGCGCAGCGGGCGCGCATTGAGGCGGTGTTGGCGCGGGCCGGGGAGGCTTTGGGAGCGAGACGACGATGCGATACGGTTGGCTGATTGGTTTGGCGGCGGCTTCGCTGTTGGGGCAGGTGGTGGGGCGGCCGGTGATTTCCCCATCGCTCGTGCATGTGGATCCGGGAGCCTCGAAGCAGTTCGCGATTGCCGTGGACGGGCGGGCGGCGGAGGGGGTGACCTGGTTCGTGAACGATGCTGCGGGCGGGGATGCGAAGTACGGGGAGATTTCGCGGAGTGGTCTATATACGGCTCCGGCGCAGATTCCGCAGCCTCGGGAGGTCCACATTCATGGGGTGGTGGGTAAGGCGAAGCCGTTTCATGTTTTTGCGACGGTGATCGTGGGGCCGGCGCCGTTGCAGTACCGGCTGGTGACTCGCTTCGGCGAGCGGGGGACGGGCCCGGGGAAGATCAAGGATCCGCATGGGTTTGCGTTTGACAAAGACCGGAACCTGATTATTACAGATGCGTTGGACCACCGGGTGTACCGATTTAGCAAGCAGGGGAAGTATCTGGGGGAGTTGGGATACGGCGAGGGGGTGGATACGGCGCAGTTTAAGCAGCCGCGCGATGTGAAGGTGGATTCGAAGGGGAATATTGTGATTGCGGATGCGGATAACTCGCGGATCCAGATCTTTGATCCAGAGGGGAAGTTTATCCGGATGTACGGGAAGAAGGGGACGGCGCCGGGCGAGATGTTACGGGTGCATGCGCTCGAGTATGGGAAAGAGGATAAGCTTTATGCCGTCGACGTGGATAACAGCCGGGTGATGGCGTTTGACGGAATGGGTAAGTTGCTGCATTCCTGGGGCAAGGCGGGGAAGGGGCCGGGGGAGTTTCAGGATCCGCATGGGTTGGCGAGTGATGCGAATGGGGATATTTTCGTGTCGAACTACTGGGGATCGTGCCAGAAGTTTAGGGGGGACGGGAAGTATCTGTTTGAGTTTGCGGTGCCGGAGAAGGAGGCGTTTACTCATGCGCACGCGATCAATGGAGACCGGTGGGGGAACGTGTATCTGATGGCGAGGGATAAAGATAACCGGAACGCGATTGTGAAGTACAACAATAACGGGACGCTGGTGA
>LNFE01000092.1 GCA_001464575.1 Acidobacteria bacterium Ga0077553
TGGTTTGCCATCTATCTCGTCGCCAAGGGCTACCAACCCGAACAGAGCCTCCTCGCCTTCTGGATCCCCTTCCTCGCCGCCGACATCGGCAACTTCGCCGGCGGCGGCATCTCCAGCATCCTCATCCGCCGCGGCTGGACCACCCTCCGCTCCCGCCGCCTCGTCGGCATCGTGTCCGGCCTCGGCATGTCCACGCTAGCCGGCGCCGTCCTCTTCGATTCCTACTTTTCGATGATCGGCTTCTTCGCCCTCGCCACGCTCTCCTACGCGGCCTTCTCCACCATCGTCCTGGCCCTCCCCGGCGATCTCTATCCCTCGCCCAGCGTCGCCTCCGTCAGCGGCCTCAGCGGCACCGGCGCCGGCATCGGTACTATCGCCGCCACGCTGCTCACGGGCATCGTGTCGGATCGCTACTCCTTCGCGCCCGTCCTGCTCACGGCCTCCGCTGTCCCGCTCCTCGCCACGCTGGCCCTCGTCATTTTCGTGCGAAGTGCTCCGAACTTACCACCAGCCCCCGCTCGTCAAACAGATTGAAGTACCAAGCCGTCGCCCCCTCCGGCACGGCCGCCCGCGCCGTCTTCCCGCGCAGTTCCGCCGGCACGGCTACCCACTCCCGCTCCTGCCACTTGCCCGCGACCGTCGTGTAGTTCAGCTCCGCCTTCACCACCTTGCCTTGAAACTGCACGCGGTCCTGCTCCGCCGCCACCACCCGCACCGGCTTTGGCCCCTTCCGCAGCATCGACTCGGCGAACGCGAAGATCTCCTCCGGCTTCGCCCCGTCCGGATGACCGTGCTTCATCCGCACCCGGATCGTCAACGTCCGCGGCCCCGTCGGCAACCGGTACGATTTCTGCAGCGACCCAAACGGATAAGCGAAGTCGTTTGTCCCCGTCACCCACAGCATCGGCATCTTCGCCCCCCGCAGGTACACCGACGGGTCCCACCATCCCAACCACTTCGCCGCCCGCTCCGGACCCATCTCCGCAAAATTCTTCAGCCACGTCGAGTCCTCCCCCAGATAGCCGCAGCCGTACACCGGCGCCGCAAACCGGAACCGCGAATCAATCCCCGCCACAATGTTCGTCAGGTAGCCGCCCCACGAAATCCCCGTCACGCCAATCCGGCTCGCGTCCACCTCCGGCATACTCCGCAGCAGCGAATGCCCCAGCACCGCCGCCGCCACCGCGTGGTAGCTCCACTGGTCCTCCTTGGGTTCATCCACCGCCTTGAACCCACCCCAGCCCTCCGGCCCGCCGAACTCATGGTGCGCCCGCACCGGGTTCCATAGATTGTCCGCCGCCGCCCGCTCCGGCAACATCCCGCCCGTGTCCATCGCAATCGCCGCATAGCCCCGCGCGTTCCACATTCTCACCCACTCGGCGAACGCCGTCCCGCCGCCGCCATGGATCAGCACCATCGCCGGCAGCTTCTTCCCCGCCGGCGCGCCGTAGTAGGCGAACACCCGCGTCGGCTTGCCGCGCCATGGCACGGACTCGTAGTAGAGCGCCTTCACCCCCGGCTCCGTAGTCGTCGCCTCGAACACGCGCGGCGTCTCGAACAGCTTGGTCAGGCCCCAAGGCAGCAGCAACAGAAAGGCAAGCAGAATCATCTGCCCGATTCTATAACCCCAGCTTCGCCTTCAACTCCGCCACCCGCTCCCGCGCCACCTGCAGCTCCGTCTTCTTCTCGTCCTTCAGCCGGATCAGCAGCCGGTTCCCAATCCACCCGTGCAACTCCTGCACATAATCCAACTGCACCAGCGTCGACCGGTGAATCCGGAACCAGCGCTCCGGGTCCAGCTTCCCTTCGAGCTCGGCAATCGAATGATCCACCACGAAGTCCTTCGCCGCCGTTGCCGCAAACGTCAGCTTGTCCTCGGCGTAGAAGTGCGTCACCCGCGCGAGGTCCACGAACTCCACCCGCTCCCCCGTCCGGCTTGGCAGCCGCGCGGGATAGGCCGCCGGCTTGGTCAGTGCCGCAATGATCCTTTGCAGATCCGGCGCCTTCTCCTGCCCGCCCAGCACCCGCCCCAGCTTTGCCAGCGCCCGGTCCAGCCCCGCCGGCTCCACCGGCTTCAGCAGATAGTCCACCGAGTTCACCGCGAACGCCCGCAGTGCGTACTGGTCATACGCGGTCGTGAACACCACCAGCGGCTCTCCGGTCAGTCGCTGCAGCACGTCAAAGCCCGTCAGCCCCGGCATCTCGATATCGAGAAACAGCACCTCCGGCCGCAGCGCTCCAATCTCGCCGATCGCCGTCTCCGGGTCCGAGCACGAACCGACGAGGACCACCTTCCCCGTCGCCTCCAACAACCGCGCCAGCCGCTTCACGGCCAGCGGTTCGTCATCCAATATGTACGCGCGAATCGACATGAGCAGGTAAAGTAATCGTCACTTCTGATCCGGCCATCTCCAGCTTCGCATCCTTCGGGAACAGCGCGTCCAGCCGGCCCCGCAGAATATCGAGGCCATGCCCCGGGATTGTCGAGTCCGCCGGAATCCCCGGCCCGTCGTCCGTCACCGTCACCACCAACGTGGCTCCGCGCCGCTCCGCCCGCACCAGGATCTCGCCGCCCTCCCGCCGTTTGGCGATATGGTGCTTCACTGAGTTCTCCACCAGTGTCTGAACCGCGAACGGCGGCACTGAACACTCTCGCGCCTCCGCTGAAGCCTCCAGCCGGTACCGCAACCGCTCGGCAAATCGCGTCCGTTCAATCTCCAAATAATCCGCCACCACCTGCAACTCCCGGTCCAGCGGCACCAGGTTCGTCTCCGGCGCATCTAACGAAAAGCGCAGCAGCTTCGACAGCCGCTGCAACTGTTCATCCGCCTGCTGCGGATCCTCGTGTATCAACGCGCTGATCGTATTCAGCGTGTTGAACAAAAAATGCGGGTGAATCCGCGAGGCCAGCGAAGCCAGCCGCGCCTCGGAAGCGAGCTTCAACGCCCGCTCCCGCTCCAGTTCCGCCCAGGCAAACTTCCCGCGGTAGTACTCATAGATCATCACCGTCAGCCCGAACGTCACCGAGATCAACGCCGCGAACTTCAACGTCACCCAATAGCTGCCCCAAAACGACCGCGTCTGCACCAGCCCCACGCCCACGACGATCGCATGGCCCAAAAACGAGCCCAGCAACACCGCCCCCACCATCACCGCCGCGTTCACCGGCAGACTGTACGCCCCGCCTCGCCGCCAGAACCGCTCCCCTGCCTGGTAGCAGAGCGACCCGATGGAAGTGCTATAGATCAATGTGATCAACAGCATGTCGGCCAAGTCCCGCCACCCGTCGTACCGCGCGTAAAGCAGGTTGATCAACATCGCGCCGAGCGTGATCAACAGAATCGCAATGGCCGAGCGCGGAATCTTCACCTTCCTCACCTTACTTCACCTTCGGGCTTCCGATGTGGCAACCCATGCAGTTCGAATCCCGCGAACTCAACTTCCCCTCGGCCAGCCACTTCTCCGCCCGAGTCGCATACGCCGTACCCGCCAGCTTCGCCTTCGCCAGCTCAAAGTATTCCTTGGCCTTCTCCGTCTTGCCCAGCCGGCCGTAGCCTTCCGCCATCCCCACCAGCAATTCGCCCAGCGAATGCTCGCTGAACTGGCTCTGGTCGCCCTTCTGCATCTCCCAGCAATCTTCATAGTCCTTCACGCCCTTTTCGAGCAGCGGCGTCCCCATCTGCGGCGGCATGCCCTTGCTCGCGGCCAGGTACGCCGACCCCCGCGGAATCCGCACCCCGACGCTCTTCGGCGCCAGCTCCACCGCCTTGTCCATCATCCCCGTGCCCTTCTGCATCATCGTCATCGCGCCCTGCATGTCGCCTTTCTGGAACAGCGCTCCCGACTGAAAGAACAGCCCGCCCCCGTGCCAAACCATCGCCTCGGCGTGGTTTGGCTCCGCGGCTAGCGTCTCGCCGGAGATCTTCATCGCCTCCGCCAGCGCTGCGGCATCCCCCGCAAACCCGGCAAAGAACTGGTTCCGAACCTTGTGATCAAACCGCGCCGGCTCTTGCGCCAGCATGCCCGCCGCAACCGCAATCAGTGCAAATGTCGTGTGTGAGGTCTTCATGATTCGATCATGCCCGCACCCCACCCAATTCCCTCGCGCAATCCGACGAACCGGGTCATTCGTCCGACGAACCGGTTGTTTCGTATCCTAAGTTGTTGCGCCCTAGGAACGACTGGATCCCCACTTTAACGATGACGCTGGTCAGTCTGATCAGCTACATCGACCGCAACACCCTCGCCCTGCTGGCCCCCGTCATGCTCGAAGAGATGCACCTCTCCGGCGAGCAGTACGGCTACGTCGTCAGCGGTTTCAGCCTCGCCTACATGGTCTCGAACCTCGCTTGGGGCCGCTGGATGGACCGCTACGGCCTGAAACTCGCGATGACCGCCGCCGTCGCCTTCTGGACCCTCGCCAGCGTCTCCCACGCCTTCACCGTTGGGTTCGTTTCGTTATTTGCCGCTCGCTTCGCCCTCGGCTTCGGCGAGGGCGCCACCTTCCCCGGCGGCCTCCGCACCGCCGTGCAGACGCTCCCCGTCGAACACCGCGCCAAAGGCACGGCGGTCGCCTATAGCGGCGGCTCGCTCGGCGCCGTCGTCACCCCGCTCATCATCAACCCCGTCTATCAGGCCTATGGCTGGCGCGGCGCCTTCTGGTTCACCGGTCTCGTCGGCCTCGCCTGGCTGCTGCTCTGGCAGGTCATCAGCCGCCGCCCCGCCATCCAAGCCCCTGTCGAAATCCCGCAGCCCACCGAACATCCACGCTTCTCTGACCCCCGCCTCTGGAGCTTCGTCCTCATCTACGCCTTCGGCTCGCTCCCCCTCGGCTTCATCCTCTATTACGCCTCGCTCTACCTCCGTTCGCTCGGCCTCTCCCAGGTCCAAATCGCCGAACTCCTCTGGATCCCGCCCCTCGGCTGGGAGGTCGGCTACTTCTTCTGGGGTTGGTGGACGGACTGCGCCCGCGGCTCCCTCCGCAACGTCCTCGCCCTGCTCACCCTCCTCAGCGTCCCGCTCGCCGCCGTCCCCTATCTCCCCGGGATTGCCGCGCCACTCGCCGCCATGTTTTTCGCCATGTTTGTCACGGCCGGCTTCATCATCGGCGGCGTCGCCTATGGCACCAGCGTCTTCGGCCCCAAGCATGCCGGGTTCATCGCCGGGCTCGGCGCCGGCTCCTGGTCCGCTCTCGTGGCCATCGCGATGCCCCTGTTCGGCCGCCTGTTCGACCAGAAGCTCTACGCCGCCTCCTTCTTGCTTGTGGTCTGCTTCCCGCTCGCCGGCATGGCCGCCTGGCTACTCGTCAACCGCCGTCCCCCTGCTATCCTGGGCGAACAAAATGTTTGATCCTCAGCAAATCGCCGTTGGCGTCATTTGGTTCGTTGTTTTCCTGTTTTCCGCCACGGCTCACGAGGCCGCCCACGCCTGGATGGCGCTCCGCGGCGGCGACAAGACCGCCTATCACTTCGGCCAGGTCACCCTCAGCCCCGTTCCTCACATGCAGCGCGAGCCCTTCGGCATGTTGATCTTCCCCTGGATCACGTTCTTCATGAACGGCTGGATGATGGGCTGGGCCAGCGCTCCGTACGATCCCTACTGGGCCATGCGCTATCCCCGCCGCGCCGCCTGGATGTCGCTCGCCGGTCCCGTGGCCAACTTCATCCTGGCCGCCATCGCCGCCATTCTCATCCGCATCGGCCTCGGCGCAGGCCTCTTCCGCCCCGGTATGACCATGCGCTTCACCGACGTCATCCAAGCCGCTGACGGCACCCCCGCCGCTATGGACGCCATCGCCACCCTGCTTGGCATCATGTTCGCGCTGAACATCCTGCTCGGTGTCTTCAACTTGCTGCCGCTGCCTCCGCTCGACGGCTTCACGGCCATCGGCCTGGTGCTCCCCGAGTCCATGGCCGCCAAGCTCCGCGAATGGCAGATGACGATGGGCGCCTATCAGATCTTCGGCATGCTGATCGCGTGGCAGGTCGCCGGCTACGTCATCGGTCCAGCCTATTACATCGGCCTCACCTTACTCTTCGCCGGCTACCAGCCATAGCGTAAGCTAACCAAGTGTCCGTTCTCCTCCTCGCCTTCCTCCAGACCTTCTTCAGCGTCCCCGGCGTCGACGCCCCGGAACTGGCCGCGTGGGGCACCCATCAGGTGGGCGTCCGCACCGTCGATCTCAAGAACCCCGCCCAGCCCGACGTCCTCCGCTTCAACAAAGAGACCAACCAGGCCCCCCTCCTAGACCGCCCCCTGAAGATCGAACTCTGGTACCCAGCCGCGATCCCCGCCGGCGTAGAAGCACGTACCGTTTACGAGAGCACACTCCCCGGTCGCAATCCCAAACCCTTCACCATTGACGGCAAGGCGCTGCGCAACGCCGCCCCGCTCCCCAACCAACACTTCCCCCTGGTCATCGTCTCCCACGGCTACCCCGGCTCCCGCACCTTCCTCAGCTACCTCACCGAAAACCTCGCCTCGAAAGGCTACGTTGTCGCCGCTATCGACCATACCGACTCCGTCTTCGGCAACGTCGGGCCCTTCCCCTCTACGCTCGCCAACCGGTCGAACGACCAGCACTTCACCATCGAATCCCTCTCCGCCTCCGAACCCAACATCGACCCCACCCGCGTCGCCATCATCGGTTACTCCATGGGCGGCTACGGCGCGCTGATCAGCGCCGGCGCCATGCCCACCCGCACCCCGCCAGGGACAAAATTACGAAACGAACCCAATCCGAACGTGAAGGCGATCGTCGCCCTCGCCCCGTGGGGCGCCCAGCCGCCCGTCACTACGTGGGAACCTGCCGCCCTCGCCAACATCAAGGTCCCCTCTTTGTTCATCGTGGGCGATAACGACGACATCTCCGGCTATGAGCAAGGGGTTCGTAAGGCCTACCATCAGGCCATCAACTCCAGTCGCTGCCTGCTGGTCTATGAAGGCGCCCGCCACAACGTCGGCGGCAACCCGCCCCCGGCCATCCCCCTCGACTTCGCAACGAAAGAGAGCTTCGATGAGCCCGTGTGGCGCAAGGACCGGCTCAACGCCATCAACCAGCATTTCATCTCCGCATTTCTTGATCTCCACTTGAAGGCCGACGAATCCCGCCGCGCCTATCTCGACGGCTCCTTGAAGGGCTTCCAGCGCCGCTGGCGGGTTGGCCTGCAGCAGAGCTGCCTCACCCCGGCCGCTGTCCCGCACGTGCCGAAACAGAGTGATCGTCCCGAAGCACCCACCGCCGACGAGAATGGCTTCGTTTCGTTATTTGATGGTAAGACCCTCACCGGCTGGGACGGCGACCCGAAATACTGGCGGGTCGAAGACGGCGCCATCGTCGGGGAAGTCACCCCGGAAACCCTCCTAAAAAGCAACACGTTCCTCATCTGGCGCCAGCAGCAACCCAAGGATTTCGAACTCAAGCTCGACTACCGCATCACCGAAGGCGGCAACAGCGGCATCAACTACCGCAGCAGCTTGCTCTCCGACCGGCCCTTCGCCCTCCGCGGCTACCAGTGCGACATCGACGGCAAGAACGTTTACACCGGCCAGAACTATGAGGAGCGCGGCCGCCTGTTCCTCGCCCTCCGCGGCCAGCAGATACTCTCCGCGCACGCCGACCCTAAGGAGCACCTCACCCCCGGCTGGAACAGCGTCCACATCATCGCCCGCGGCAACACCCTGATTCACATGATTAACGGCCACCTGATGAGCACCGTCATCGACGATGACCCCATCGGCCGCGCGACCCAAGGCCTGATCGGCGTCCAGGTCCACGTCGGCCCGCCGATGAAGGTTGAGTACCGCAACCTCCGCTTGAAACAATAGCGGCTATGCCCTCCTCGCTCCTCCTCCGCTCCGTTGCTTGCGCCGCGGTTGCTGTTCTTCTTGGTTTCGCTGCGGCGCAGTCCAACCGGGTCGAGCCCGCTCCGGGCCTCCGCTGGTGGAAAGGAAACCTGCACACCCATACGCTCTGGTCCGACGGCGACGGCTTCCCCGATATGGTCGCCACCTGGTACCGCGACCACGGCTACCACTTCCTCGCGCTCTCCGAACACAACGTCTTCGCCCAGTCGGAGCGCTGGATGCCCTCGCGCGCCATTAACCGCCGGGCCGGCGTCGATGCCGTCGCCCGCTATCGGCAACGCTTCGGTCCGCAATGGGTGCAGTCCCGCGGCCAAGCCAGCGACGGCAGCGAGGAGATCCGTCTCAAGACGCTCGACGAGGTCCGCGCCGTGGTCGATGAGCCGCAGCGCTTTCTGATGATCCCGTCGGTGGAACTCACCGGCACGGCGGGCGACGGCCGGTCGCTGCACATGAACGGTACCAACTTGGCTGAGTCGCTCACTTTCCGCCGCGGCGCCACCATTGCGGAAAGCATGGTGCGGAACCTCGATCAGGTGGAGGAGTTCGCCGCCCGCACCGGGCGCGAGGTGTTGCTCCACGTCAACCATCCCAACTACAAGTGGGGCATCACCGCCGAGGATCTCGCCAGCGTCGTGCAGGAGCGGTTCTTCGAGGTCTGGAACGGAGTCGACAACGATAATGACCCCGGCGATGCGCAGCGCCCGAGCACCGACGCCATGTGGGACATCGCCAACGCCCTCCGCATCACCCGCCATCAGGCGCCGCCGTTGTACGGCCTCGCTACTGACGATACGCACGACCATCACGACAACAAAACCCGTGCCCTGCCGGGCCGCGCCTGGGTGATGGTGCGGGCCCATCACTTGAGCTCAGACTCTATCGTCCGGGCCCTGCGCGCGGGCGACTTCTACTCCTCCAGCGGCGTCGCCCTCACCGACATGGCCTACTCGGCCACCGACCGCAAACTAACGCTTCGGATTGACCCAGTTGCTGGCGAGAAGTTTACGACGCAATTCATCGGCGTCCGCCGCAACGGTACCGCCGGCGCGGTACTGGCCGAGGTCATCGGCCTCAACCCGAGCTACACCCTGCAGCCCGGCGAACTCTACGTCCGCGCGGTGATCACCTCCACTGGCAAGCCCGAAGTACCGAGCGACGAGTTCCCCACCAAGCGAGCCTGGACGCAGCCCGTTGGATGGTGAGGAACTCGTCTGCCTTAGCCTTGCCTAATCCAGCTTCAAACGCAGGATCTGTCCCCGTAGTTCCAGAATAAAGAGCTCCTGCGTCGCCTCATCAAGCACCATATTCACCGGGGTGATCAATCCTGCCGCGGCCACCACAGGCGCCGGCGAGTCGTACCGCAACAGGCGCCCCGGAGGAGGCGGCGTCGCGCTCTGGTTCGCGCTAAACTCCAAAACGAAGAATTGCGGCCGCCCATTCGGCCGGGTCCACCACAGTACATCTACCGCCGAAGTCAATTGGTTAATGAATGGCGAAGTCATTCCGGTTTTCGGGTTTAACGCCATTACCCGCGCATTGCCCGGTGCAAAAGGAAACCCGGTCAGAAAGCTCACCAGCAGTTCCTCGCCGTACACCCGAATGCTCGTCGGCACGGAGTCAACCATCGGTGGTCCGACGGGCGTCGGATTGGCGACTGGCCCAAACCGGGCTACCCGCTGCCAGCGTCCGGTCGCCGTATCCACCCGTGCCAGCGAGTTCTGAGAGGCGTCGCTTACGTACAGCGCCTTTCCTTCATCCGCGACGACCATTCCCCACGGGTTCGAAAACCGGTAGATCAACATCCGGTCCGGTTCGGAGATGGGGAAGCGCGTCAGGATCGAGACCTCGGCCTTCGTCCCGCTGCCGTCGTCCAGATTCAAGGTGGCGCCGTCGGCCAGCTCCGTCTGTTGGGCGGGCGTCAGTTTGAACGTTCCGGCCAGGGTGTCGACATCCCCGCTCAACCGGAATTCGAGTATCGTGGCGAAGATGGCCGAGGACGCCCCGGCTGGATTGTGCATGGACGTTCCGGGCGCGGTCCCGCGGCGTTCGGCGTCCCCACCTCCCATCGCCACATAGAGTGTCCGCCCGGTAAGCGCCAGCGCCGAGGGGCCGCTGCCGCCCGCCAGTGTCACTTCAACGCCGGAGGGCAGACCCTCGATCAAACTTCGCCTGATCCCTGCCCGGCTTACAAACGACACGCGCCCCGCATTCAGCGCCATACTCGTCTCGGAAACCAGGAAATTGCCGCGCGGCGTCAGGATAACCTTGCTCGCGCCCTGCAAGCCGGTGGCCAGAACCTCGATTTGAGGCCAAACGGTGGCGGCGGTGAAAGCCAGGAGGAATGTGAATTTCAGTAGCATAGCCAGAAGCTTAGGGCAAAGTTCCGTCATCTCTCCCTAGCTTTTGAATTGTCTTGACCTAGCGAGGTAACTCATTCAAAATAAGGTTGTTTTTGGATGGTCTTGCTTCCCGTCCGGCCAGTCTTTACTCACCTTTATGGGATCTCTACCGGCATCCAGTCGAAGAATCGCCTTCGGACCCTTCGAATTCGAAGCCGGCTCGGGGGATCTGCGGAAATTCGGAACGCGCATCCGGCTGCAAGGTAAGCCCCTGCAAATTCTGACTTTGCTGATTGATCGTCCCGGCGAAGTGATTAGCCGCGAAGAGCTCCAGAACCACCTCTGGCAGGGGACAACTTTCGTTGATTTTGAACAGGGCCTCAATTCCGCGGTCAACAAGCTTCGCCAAGCGCTTGGCGATTCGCCGGACCAGCCTCGCTACGTCGAGACGCTTCCCGGCCGGGGATACCGGTTTGTCGCTCCGCTACAGAATCAGTCCCATCGAACGGTCCTGGAGATCGCCCCGGCAGCCGCGCCCGCCGCCAAACCGGCTCAACCCTGGATCTACTGGGTAGCAGCCCTAACGCTAAGCGCAGCGGCGAGCTTCTGGGTCGGCACGCGCCAAAGCCCCGAACCGCCCGCCGCGCCGGCCCTTCGCTTCGCCCTCAGCCCGCCCGCGGGTTTCGCATTCGAAGGCGCCGCCAGCCGCCAGTCCTTCGCCTTCTCACCGGACGGAACCCGCCTGGTCTTTTCCGCACTCGATACCAGCGGCGTTTTCCAGCTTTTTCTCCGTGACCTACTGAGCCTGGAAACCCGTCCCATCCCCAATACGCGAGGCGCGCATACGTTCTTCTGGCACCCTGGCAACGATTCGATCTTCGTATCGATGCTCGGCAAGATCCGCCGTGTCCCCTTGAATGGGGAAGGGTTCATTGCGATCTCCGATGCCCCCGCCTTCACCCTCAACGGGCTCCTTGTCAGCCCCGCCAACCTGCTGCTCGGTACGAACCTGGCAACCTTTGCAGTCCCGCCCAACGGCGGCACACCGGAACGTCTTGCTAATCTCGTCCACTGGCCGCAGGCGCTCCCTGGCACGGATGAGTTGCTCTATACAGCTTGGGACGCCACCGCTAAACGGTACCGGGCCCTCATCGGCAGTCCCGATAGGCCGGAGGCCGTTAAACTCCCCCTGCTCTCTGATTCCCGCATCCTGTACGCGACATCCACTCTTAAGTTCGGCGCATCGCATCTCCTCTATGTCTCCGGCGGAAATCTGGTTGCCCACCCGTTCAACCTCACCAATCGCCAGCTTACCGGGGACGCCGTCCCCGTGGTCAACCAGGTTTATTCGTTCCTTCCCTTGGCTACAGCCGACTTCTCCGTGTCCGCCACTGGCCTTCTCGCCTACCAGACCTACGCCGCGCGCTCACAGCTCGCCTGGGTCGACCGCGCGGGCCGCCGCATCTCTACCATCGGCCCCACCAACGTCAACCTGAAGTCCGCACCTCGATCTACGACATCGAAAAGGGCGCTCAAAACCTCTGGATCATCGACGTCAAATCGGGCGCGGCGAAACTGCTCACCTTTGCCTTCGGCCTCTGCGACGCCCCCGTCTGGGCGCCGCACGGCGGCGAGCTCGCCTATATGCATGCGTCCGGTGGACGTACGCCAAAAATCGGAATGCGCGGCACGGCCGAAAACGATGTCGAAACGGTCGAAGCAGAAGGCGGCTTTCAAGTACCCACCGATTGGTCGCCGGACGGCCGATTCCTCCTGTTTTCAAACAACGGCTTCGCCCGCCTCGCGAATGAAGTCCAAGGCGATGTCTTCCTGATGGATCTGCACCGCAACCGCAAACACATCCCTCTCCTGCACTCCTCGTTCCACGAAGGAAACGCGATTTTTTCGCCGGACGGAAAGTGGCTTGCCTTTACCTCCAGTGAAAGTGGACGGTCCGAACTCTATCTGCAAGCGTTCACCAGCAGGGACGCCCCCGCCGTCACCGGCGAACGATTCCCTGTCTCCCGAGCCGGCGCCCAGGTGGTTCGCTGGCGTCGCGATGGTAAAGAAATCTACTATCTGGGGTATGACGGCAGAGTCTACGCGGTCCCCGTCACGCTTGGAACGCGGCCCACCTTTGGCCCCGCTGCCCCGCTCTTTGAAATCAGCACGGAAGCGCGCGCGGCCATCCACGCTCACGTCGGTTTCGACGTTTCGCCCGATGGCCAGCGATTCGTCATTCCCACCGTGAACGATGCCGTCCCCCCCTCCATCGTGATCGTCCAGAACTGGGAAGCCTTGCTTCGCCGGTCCGACCGCACAAAGCCGGGGAGTTAGCCCAGCAACGCGGCCTGCACGGCCTTCGACACCGGATCGAGAATCGTCTTCTGCGAGACCCGCGCGGGCAGGCTCGTCAGCAGCACGAACGTCACGTCCTTCCCCGGATGCGCCCAGCACATCGTGCCGGTTGATCCGCCGTGCCCGAACTGACCCGGCGTCAGTCGCCAACCCAGCCCATACTGCGCGTTCTGCGCCGTCACCATCAGCTTCGCCGTCTCCGGCTTCAACGGTCCCGGGCCCGGCTTCATGAAGTACCGCAGCAGCTTCGTGATATCCGCCGCCGTCGAATGCGCCCCGCCCCACGGCGCCGCCAGCGTCCGCCAATACTGGCTGTTCCAATCCCAACTCTTCTCGCCCACCGGGTCGGCAAACTCTGTCTGGTTTTGCACGGTATCTTCAATCCGGTACCGGCCCAATCCCAGAAACGTGTCCTTCATCCCCAGCGGCCCATAGATCCGCTGTTCCAGCAGCTTCGGCATTGACTGGCTCGACACCAACTCCGCCATCGTCGCCGCCAGCAGGATCCCCATGCTCTGGTAACTTACCTTTTCACCCGGCGCGAACAGTAGCGGCGTCTTCATCGAAAGGTTCGCCCACTCGCGCAGCGGCGCGTTCCGCTTCCGCAGGTCGATGTTCTCGGGCAGCATATCCGGTAGCCCCGACGTATGCGTCAGCATCTGCCGCAAGGTGATGCGGGGGTCGAGTCCCAGCAAGCGGTCCGCGGCGCGGGCGTCCAAGTCCAACTTGCCCGCCTCCACTAGCGTCATCACCGCCGCCGCCGTCATCGGCTTGGTGATCGAGGCGATCAGAAACGGCGACGCCGGGGTCGCCGCTCCGAAAGCCTTTTCATACACGCCGTCCCCCTGCGTCACCCGCAGTACGGCCGCCCGCAGCTCGCCCGCCGCCACGGCATCGGTCAGCGGCTTTACCGCCTCGTTCAACTTCGCCGGCGGCAGTGCCGCAGCCAGCAGGGCCCGTCGTGTCATCATGCGCTCCATCCTACCAATGCGTCAGCGATCCGTCCGGCCGGAAGAAGACGTTCTTCCGCCCCGGCTGCGTCACCTCGCCGATCAGCTTACACTTTGACAGGTCGGCCGTTACGCCCAGGCCCGGACGGTCGTTGCGATACGCTTTGCCTTCTTTGAAATCCAGGCACTCCGGCAGATGGGGAATCGGCCGTCCGCCGTAGTTGTACTCCATGATCACGGTGCCGGGGAACGTCGACAGGCAGTTCACCAGCGCCGCCGTCGCCACCGGACCCGTGAAATGCGGAATGATACCCACGGCGTGTGTCTCGCAGATCGCCGCGATCTTCATCATTTCCGTGATGCCGCCCACATTCGGTAGCGTCGCCCGAATGTAGTCGATGTCGTGGTTCTCGACGAGCTTATTGAAGTCCCACCGCTGGCCCCACTCTTCGCCGTGCGTCAGCGGAACGGTGGTCATCTGCCGCAGCTTGGGGATGTCCTGGTGCGCGTGCTCATCGCGAACCGGGTCTTCCACGAAGTACGGTTCAAACTCCTCCATCAGCTTGCACGCTCGCAGCGCGTCGGCGAAGTCGAAGCGCTGATGCAGGTCGATGCACCAGTCGCCGTCCGGCCCTACGCCCTCGCGCACTTCCTTACAATCCCGCGCTACCTTGCGCACCCGTTCGTGCGTATTGTACACGCCGCCGCTCGGCGTATCACCGGCACCCATGCGGAACGCCCGGTAGCCCGCGTCAATCGTCGCCCGTGCCCGGTCTCGCAGCGACAACGGCGGCGACCCCGCCGGCCGCGGCGCGCCGCCCGTGGCGTAGCACTCACAGTGGTTCCGCACCGCGCCACCCAGAATTTCATGCACCGGCAGGCCGAGAGTTTTTCCTTTGATGTCCCATAGCGCCAAATCCAGCGCCCCTTGCGCGTGAATCTTCTCGCGCCCCGGCGGATAGAACCAGGCGATGTACATCTCCTGCCACAGCGCTTCGATGCGAAACGGGTTCTGCCCAATCAGCGTCCCGGCGCACTGTTCGAGCGTATCCTTCGCGCCGCCCTCGCCAATGCCGACGGTGCCGTTGTCGCACTCCACGGTGACCAGCATGTTGCTCTGGTTGAAGAGCGGGTTCAGTCCAGGCGGTTCGTAGATCCGCACCCGCGTAATCTTGATCTTCGGCAGGGCGGCTTGCGCCACGCCCACTCCGGCTGCCGCCGAGAGAAACGACCGTCTCGATATCATCGCGCCAGTCTATAAAGACCGCGCCGTTACGTCAAACCACCGCGTGTTCACGAGGCCCTTCCGCTGCATCTGCACCCAGAGCCGGTACCTCCCCGGCCGCGGGAAGATTACGTTGAACTGCACCGTCGGGGCTACCTCCGGCTGATACTCCCACTTGGGATGCACATGCACCATGTCGAGAAGATCCTCACTCGCCATCAGCAGATGCCCCCACGCGCCGAGCCACGGCTCCAGTCCCTCGGCCGGACTGAGATCGAAGAACAGCATCGTCCGCTGGCCCACAATCGGCTGCTCTGGTTCGGGCCGCAGCGTGATCGCCATGTTTGCCGGCGGCTCCGGGACGGTAATCTGCGGCCCCGCGCCGACGAGAAGCGACTTCGCGATCAACTGTGGCGTCCCGCCCTGCGGATAGAAATCCGCCAGCACCCGGTACATACCCGCTTGCGGCAGCACGATCGGCAATTGAAACGAACCATCCGCCCGCCCGGTCTTCGCTCACGACGAAGAGATGGAACAGCTTCTCGTGAATCTCATTGAACACCACCACCGGCTTCCCGGTCCGCGGATCGAGCACCCGAAACGAGAGCATCGTCGTCCGCCCCGCGCTCGGCCGGCCCGGCAACGTGTCCAACTCTACCCGGTATTCGAGCGGATCCGGCAGCCCGGCTTCGAGGCGCATCCCGCACCTCGGACAACGCCCGGGCCCCTTCGATCGCACCTCCGGATCCATCGGGCACAAGAACTCCACGTCCTGCGCCTGACTGGCCAACGGCAGCGCGAGCAGCAGTTCCCGCCGCGTCACGACGCCGGTTCAAACGGCCAGCGCGCCGTCGTCGTCCAACCACCATCGGAAGCGATGCACTGCCCCGTGACGTAGTTCGAGGCCGGCGCCGCCAAGAATACTGCCAGTCCCGCGATGTCCTCCGGCGCGCCCGCCTTCGGAATCGACTGCGTTCCCTGCAGCCAGGCGTGCATCACGGGCGCCTGCCACATGTCGCGGTTGATGTCGGTGATGATGAAGCCCGGTGCGATGCAGTTCACTTGAATATTGTGCGGGCCCCACTCCGCGGCCAGCACGCGCGTCAGTCCGGCGATCCCGGCCTTGGAGATCGCATAGACGCTCAAGTAGGGCACACCATGGGTCGACATCAGGCTCCCGATGTTGATGATCTTGCCGCCCTTGCCGCGATCCACCATGCCCTTGCCCACCAGCTGCGTCAGCTCAAAGATGCTGTGCAGATTGGTCTGCAGAATCACGTCATACTCTTCGCGCGAGTAGCTTTCCATATGCCGGCGGACGTTGCGCCCGGCGACGTTGATCAGGATGTCGGCCTTGTCCGCCCACGCCTTGCCGACGGCTTGAATCGACTCGCGGCTCGCCATATCGAGCGCCACGGCCTCGGCGGAATACCCCTCGGCGTTCAGCGTCTCGGCCTCCGCCTGCAGCTTGTCCAAGGAGCGCGAAGCCAGCACCGTATGGGCGCCCGCCGCCGCAATCTCTTTGGCGATCGCCAAGCCAATTCCGCGGCTCGCGCCGGCAACCAGGGCTGTCTTGCCCTTGAGTGAAAACAAGGATTCCAGTGACATTTATGTTGACCGAAGATATCGCGAACTACTCTTCACTACAACCACGGCGCCCAGATAGAGCAGCCCGCCCACGAGCAGCGTTTCGCGCAAACCCAAGTAGATCGCGAGGAAAATCGCCCCGGCCGAACCCAGCACGCTCGCCGCCGCGTTCAGGCTCCAAGCCCACCGCACGGACGGTTTGTGAAAGTTCTCAAGACGCGATAACCCCTGCGGGAACGGCATGCCCATGAAGAACGCGGCAGGTGCAATCATGAGCATCGTCAACGCCATCTTCGCGGCGATCGGCCAACCGACCAGCGCCGAAGTCACCGGCGCCGCGCTCACTGCCAGGATCAGCACGAAGAAGCTCACCAGGGCCAGCGCGCCCACCAGCTTGCCGTCGTCCTCACCCACCAGCCGGCGGCTCAGGAAGCTGCCGAGGCCGCTGAAGACGAGCATCGAGAAGATAATCACCGTCAGCGCGTACGTAGGGTGGCCCAGGAAGAGCACGAACTTCTGAATGAGGGCGACCTGAATCAGGATGTAGCCGACGCCGATGCACAGGAAGTAGAGCAGGAACCGCAATACGCCCTTCTCCCGCGGCAACTTCGTCCCCAGCAGAAGCGGGGGCAGGGCGAGAATAACGATGGTTGCGATGATGCTGATGCCCACGAGCGAGAACAGCAGGGGCACGGCCTTGTTGATCTTATAGTCGGCGCTCTTGCCTTCGGGGTTCACGAGGAAGCCCCACAGGTCGCGCGGCTGCACCGTGTAGAAGAAGAACGGCCGGTTGTCGTCGACGGTCGAAATGTCGAACGGATAGGCCTCGATGTAGGCCTTCAGATCCGGCAGCGTCAGCACCTTGGCAAACGGGGTGTCGTTTGTGGTGCCCGGCAGATAGACCACCTGCAGCTTCGCCTCATTGGCAATCAATTTGGCCCGTTCGACGTCCAGTTCGGAAAACGGCTTGCGCGAAATCAGCACCGTGTCGCGGGCGCCCCAACCTTGCGTCGAGCCTTCGCGCACCACCATCACATGCCGGGCGAAATCCTTCTCGCCGAGTTTGGTCAGCGCATCGCGACCCAGCGTCAGCAGCCGCACGGACTCCCGGGGCGGCTCAAAGCCCCAGCGGGTGATGGCCAGCACGCCGTCGTCGGTGAGATGGCTCAAGTAGTCGTAGAAGGCGTCGGTCGTGTATAAATTGTTCTCGGAAAGGGCAAACGCGCCCGCGGCCGTCGACGCCCACGTGTCGACCAGCGTTGCCTGCAGCACCTGATACTTCTCGGGCGACCGCCGGATAAACGCCCGGCCGTCTTCCACCTCGATCCGCACCTCCGGCCGCTGATACAGCTTCCGCGAGAAATCGAGGAAGCGCTCCTGCATCACGGTCTTGGCGATGATCGGATTGATCTCGACCCCGGTGATATCCTTGCTGCCCAAGGCGAGCGCGCGGGAAACGTCCCAGCCGCCGCCCGGTCCCACGATCAGCGTTTTCGCGCCCGGCCGCATCTTATACGGGAACGCCGGCCCCTGCAGGGTCAGGTCCTTGCGCTGCCCCTCGGTCAGGTTCTCGAGGTCAAAGTTTGCGATGCCGGTGGAGGCGTCCGCGTCGATGACGACCTGCATCTGGCCGCTCTCCCGCTCTTTGGCCACGGCGATTCGCGAGAAGCTGTTCCACTTCACAAACACTTCGTTGTCGAGCGTCTGGCCCTTGGCGTACTTCACATCGATGATCGGCGACTTCACGTTCACCACCACCAGCACGACCAACGCCAACGCGATGGCCACCGCCGCCGCCCGCATCTGCCGCTCCCCGGCCAGGTTGTACCAAACGGCCGAACCAGTGGCGAACAGAATCGCCGCCGCGATTACCGTGTTCGGCCCGCCGAACGTATTCAGCAGCGGGATCAGCAGCAGGCAGCCGCCGGCCGCCCCGAGCAGGTCAAAGAAGTAAACCTTGTCGATGCGTTCAATCGTTTCCGAGATCGCTAAGGAGACAATCGCGCCCGCGACGAAGAAGGGCAGGGCGCTGAGGAAGTAGACGGCCGCGAGCGTTGCGTTCGACAACTCCGTGCCGCGGGTCAGGATGAAGATCAGGCTGACGAGCGGGATCACCGCGTTCAGCGCCGACAGGAAGCCGAGCTTGGCGAATATGCCCCCGGGCCGTCCCGCGACCACATAAGAAAAGACCCCTCCGGCCCCTAACCCGAACAACGCGATGGAGATAGCCAGGAACGCGAAGTGGTAATAGAAGACGACCGAGAAGATCCGGGTCATCGAAAGTTCGAGCAGCAGCGTCGCCATCGTAGTGAAGGCGACGCCGAGATAGACTTGGGGCCAGCTCGTAGGTATCCCAGAGTTGACGGAGGAGGAGATGCGAGACAATCTTCTATCGTATCAGCCGCGTTCGCTACACCATGGCGCTCGGTGGCGCCGGGTCCTCCGGCCGTCCCGCGTTGCCCAAGGATGTCCGGATCATGACGACGGCCATCACGGCCAGAATGGCCAGGCCCACGCCGTAGCTTGGCGTCTTGAAGAACTCCGGCAGGGCCACTTCGAACAGCGCGAACGCCGCCACCACCAGGCCCATCAAGCCCTCGCCGGCAATCAGGCCGGACGAGACCAGGACGCCCGTGTTTTCAATCCGCGCTTTCTGCGCTTCGTTGTGGCCCGCGCGCGTGCTCAGGTAGTCCGTGATGCTGCGGATGCAACCGCCGACGAAGATCGCGAACGTGGTCGCCAGCGGCAGGTACATGCCCACGGCCACCAGCATGGGGCTCTTCACCTGCAGCATGATCATGCCGATGCCCATAAAGATGCCCATCACCACTAGCGGCCAAGCCATCTCGCCACCGACGATACCCTGCGCGATCAGCGCCATCAAACCCGCCTGCGGCGCCGGCAGCTTCGCATCGCCGAAGCCGATGCCGCCCTGCTTAATGTTCGCCTGATGCAGCAGCATCACCGGGAAGAACATGACGAGCGCGGAGACCACCACCGATAAGAGCTCGACCCATTGAATCGTCCGCGGCGTGCCGCCCAGGATGTAGCCGGCCTTAAAGTCTTGCAGCAGTTCGCCGCCCACCGCCGCCGCCACGCAAACCACGGCCGCCACGGCCAGTACCGTGGCCACGCCCGTCGGGCCGTTCACGCCGAGTGAGACCATCAACAGCGCCGCGATCAGCAGCGTCGAAAGCGTAAGCCCCGAAATCGGGTTGTTCGACGACCCGATGAACCCGACGAGCGATCCCGAGACGGTGGTGAACAGGAAGCCGGTGATCAGCATGACCACGGCGGCAATCGCCGCAATCCAGAGCGCGCCGGAGAAGTACGTGTAGACCCCGACCATCGCCAGGAACGTCACCCCGATCAGCGCGAAGACGACCTTGAAGCTCATGTACTGTTCGGTACGCGCGAGCGTTGCCGGGTCCGGCCCTCCGCCGCGCAACTCCGCAAACGCTCGGCTCAACCCTCCGATCAGGTTCTTGCGCATGCGGAACAGGGTGTAGCCCGCGCCTACCAACATGCCGCCCACAGCGATGGGCCGTACGATGAAACGCCAAACCGCGTTGGCTGTTGCCGTCCATCCGCCTTCCATCGCTTCCGCTGGCACGAACTGCGCCAGATTCGGTCCCATGAAGTACATCAGCATCGGGATGAACAGGCCCCAGGCCAGCAGGCCGCCCGCGAAGTTCAACGCGGCCAGGCGCGGCCCGATGATATAGCCGACGCCAATGTAGGCCGGGCTGATCGACGGCGCCGCGGCGACGGTAAACCCGCCCGTCGAAACAGCGTTGTTTCCGCCTAGTTTTAATGTGCTCTTGCCGAGTTCGCCGATCGAAAAGAAGAGCGTATGGTCCGGTTCGAACAGCTTCGTGACGCCGGCGAAGTAGATCCCGGCGCCGGTCATCATGTTATAGAACAGGTACTTGGCTGCGCCGGAGGCCGTTTGGCCTGCCTTGTGAATCTCGGCCGCCGCCACCGACTCGGGGAAGGGAAGTTCGTCGTCTTCAACGAGCGCCCGCCGCACGAGCGAGACGAACAGCACCCCGAGGACGCCGCCGACCAACATGAGCGCCGTCGACTTCAGGTAAGCGTGTTCAAAGTCGAAGGCCGGCCAGCTCTTGCTGATCACGAACGCCGGCAGCGTAAAGATTGCGCCCGCCGCGATGGATTCGCCGATCGAACCCGCTGTCCGGGCGAGATTTTCCTCTAAAATCGTCCCGCGCTTGGCCCGGAGCAGGGCCATGCCGATCACCGCTGCCGGATAGGTGGCGGCGATGGTAATGCCCGCCTTGAGCCCGAGGTAGGCGTTCGCCGCCCCCAGGATAATACTCATCACGAGCCCGATCCCCACCGCGGCCACGGTGAATTCGGTCATCTTCATACTCTCGGGAACGTACGGCTGATGCTTTTTCTGGCTCATGGATAAGGTCGATGATACAGTACAATCGCGAAAGCATGAGCACACCATTTCGATTAGACGGGCGGGTTGCCCTCGTCACCGGCGGCGCCAGCGGGATCGGCGAAGCCACCTGCCGCGTCCTGGCTAACGCCGGCGCCAAAGTCGTCGTCGCCGACATTGATCTTCCGAAGGCGGAGGCCCTGGCAGCCGAACTTTCCGGCCAGGCCGTCCACTGTGACGTCACAAATGAAGCCGCCGTCCAGGCGGTCTTTGCCGGCCTGCCGCAGTTGGACGTTCTCGTCAACAACGCGGGCATCGGCCTGGTCGGCAACGTCGAAGAGACGGGCCTTGCCGATTTTGAGCGCCTGATGAAGGTGAACGTCACCGGCCCTTTCCTGATTACCAAGCACGCTATGCCGCTGCTGCTCGCCTCCGGCGGGAAAATCGTCAACATCGGCTCCGTCGCGGGCCTGATTGGGGTGAAGCGCCGCTACGCGTACTGCGCCACCAAAGGCGCCGTGATCGCGATGACCCGGCAGCTCGCTGTTGATTACCCCACGCAGATTCGGGTCAATGCCATTTGCCCCGGCACCGTGGATTCGCCATTCGTGGCCGCATATTTACAGAAGTACCATTCGCACGAAATCGAGAAGACCCGGGCGGAGTTGAATACCCGGCAACCGATCGGCCGATTGGGAAAACCCGAGGAAATCGCCCATTTGGCGTTATACCTGGCGTCGGACGAGGCGGCCTTCGTCAATGGCAGTGTCATCACGATTGATGGCGGTTGGACGGCAGCCTAACGAAACGAAGCCAATTGCCGATAGCGCTATAGAGCACTGGGTTGACTTTCCCTACCGCCGTCCGGGATACTAGCGGAATCGTTGGCCCAGTACAAGAAGTTTTAATCCACTGACGAGGGGCACAGTCAGAATGCGTATCTTCCTGATTTTTCTGATCTTTATACTTCAGACAAATCTACTAATGGCAGTACCGGCTCCCAAGGCCAAGAAATTCTCGCCCGCTAGGACGGCGGCGGCGAAAAACACGAAAAAGAAGGCGCCCACTGTTAAACGGACGCTAGGGGCCATGGAAGGAACCTACGTTCGCAGACTCGAGCCTGGGTGATGTGGTGGATGGGGAAGACCTGATGGTTCGACGCGCTGCCGTCGATGCCCTGGGGCCCTACAATGGCAGCGTGGTGGTCGCCGACCCCCAGACTGGCCGCATTCTGACGATCGTTAACCAGAAGCTTGCGCTGGGCAGCGGCTTCCAGCCCTGCTCGACGGTGAAAATCGTGACCGCGATCGCCGGCTTGAAGGAAGGCATCATTGAGCGGGACACCCCAGTGCGGCTTGGCCGGCGGTCGACGATGACCCTAACGGACGCGCTAGCTCATTCGAACAACCCGTACTTTGCCCGCGTAGGAACCGATCTGGGGTTCGACCGGGTTCATGCCTACGCCAAGATGCTGGGCCTGGGCGAGAAGGCTGGCCTCAATATCGACGGTGAGTTTCCGGGCGTCCTGACGGCGGAGCCGCCGAAATTCGGTGGAGTGGGCATGATGACGAGCTTCGGCGAAGGCATTCAGTTGACGGCCCTGCAGTTGGCTTCGCTGCTATCTGCCATCGCCAATGGCGGCACCCTGTACCACCTGCAGTATCCCCGGACGAAGCAAGAGATCGCTAATTTTGCCCCGCGGGTGAAGAGGCACCTCGACATCCAGGATCAGATTCCGGACGTGAAGCCCGGGATGATGGCCGCCGTGGACCACGGCACCGCCCGCCGCGCTAACTACGATCCCAATGAACCGATTCTCGGTAAGACCGGCACGTGCACCGATCGCGCCACCCCCACCCACCTCGGCTGGTTCGGCAGCTTCAACGAAGTCGGCCGGAACAAGCTCGTCGTGGTTGTCCTGCTCACCGGTGGCAAGCCGGTGAATGGTCCCGTGGCGGCTGAGGTTGCGGGCGGTGTCTACCGCAACCTGTCCAGCCAGCAGTTCTTCGCCGCGGCGGCTCAGTAGCTAGAGCCGCTCGAACGGTTTGTACTCGGCCTCGTCCCGTTCCTCCACCTTCGGTGGGTGAACGATCGAGGCCAGCATGAACTTCAATTGCTCCAGGCCCTCGCCGGTCGCGCTCGAAATCTGAAGAAACGGCATCTCGTGCTCCGCCGCGATGGCCTGCACGGCGGCGATGCGGTCCGGGTCCTGCGCCGCGTCCACTTTGCTGGCCACGACAAGCATCGGCTTCTTGGGCAATTCGTCGCTGAAGCTAGCGAGCTCGTTCAAGATAATCTCGAAGTCGCTTCGCGGGTCGCGCCCGGTGACGTCACTCACGTCCACCATGTGCACCAGCACCCGCGTACGCTCAATGTGCTTGAGAAACTGGATGCCCAGGCCGTGACCCTCATGGGCGCCTTCGATCAAGCCGGGGATGTCCGCCACGACAAAGCTGCGTTCGTCCGGCATCGGCACCACGCCGAGTTGCGGTTCGAGCGTCGTGAACGGGTAGTCGGCGATCTTGGGCCGCGCGGCAGAGATGCGCGAGATCAACGTCGATTTGCCGGCGTTCGGGAACCCGACCAGGCCCACGTCGGCCAGGATTTTCAGCTCGAGGCGCAGGGTCTTCTCTTCGCCCGGGGTCCCGGGTTCGTGTTCGGTTGGCGCCTGATGCGACGGGGTGGCGAAGTGCTGATTGCCCCGTCCTCCCCGGCCGCCCTTGGCGATCACGAAGCGCTCCCCGGGCTTGGTGAAGTCGTACAACTGCTCGCCCGTGTGCCAGTCGTAGACCACGGTACCCACGGGCACGTCGACCTCGCGATCGTCCCCATGGCGACCCGAACAGTTCGAGCCCTCGCCGTGGCGGCCGCGTTCGGCCTTGTGCTCCGGGTTGAACCGGAGTTCGAGCAGGGTATTGCGGTGCTCGCTCGCCACCAGAATGACGTTGCCACCCCGGCCGCCGTCGCCGCCGCTGGGGCCGCCGCGCGGCACGAACTTCTCCCGGCGAAACGCCATACAGCCGTTGCCGCCGTCGCCGGCCTTCACGTAGATCTTAACTTCATCAATAAACATAAAAAAACAGCCGACAAAAAAAGAAGCCGCCCTCGGGAGGGCGGCTTCTCTACTTACTTTCCTTCGGAGAAAAAACTAATTTGCTTCGGCGGGAACCGGTTTGATCGAGATGAACTTGCCCATCCGGCCGCGATCGCGGAACTCAACGACGCCCGTGATGCAGGCGAACAAGGTATCATCCTTGCCCCGTCCCACATTCAAGCCAGCCTTGTAGGGTGTGCCACGCTGCCGCACGAGGATGGAGCCGCCAGGGACCAACTCGCCGCCGAAACGCTTCACGCCCAGTCGTTGCGCATTTGAATCGCGCCCGTTTTTACTAGAGCCTAGACCTTTTTTTGATGCCATGGTTTACTTTGACTTCCTTATGCCTGAATGGCTTCGATCTTCACGGCCGAGTAGTTCTGCCGATGGCCGATGGTGCGCTTGTACTGCTTCTTGCGCTTGAATTTGAACACGATCACTTTCGGCCCACGATCCTGGTCGACAATCGTTCCGGTAACCTTCACGCCCGCGGCATCGGCCCCGGTCTTCACCGCGCCATCGTCACCGACAAACGCGACCACGCGGCCGATTTCCACCGAATCGTTCACTTCTCCCGGAAGTGTCTCTACCCTGACGGTCTGGCCGGGAGCTACGCGATACTGCTTGCTGCCGGTCTCAATAACTGCGTACATGACTGTCCTCGTTCTCGTTAAAATTCCGTTGGGAGATTGCGCGGCCGGAAGAAAACACACTGGCGCATCCCGCGCAAGCGCACGAGTGCGCTGCAAAATCTCAGTCTACCTTCCTTCCGGCCGGAATGCAACCTGTTGGTTACTTCAGGATCTTGACGCGAATGTTCTTGTACATCACGGTCGACTTCGGATCGTGGCCCTGCAGCGCAAACGTGCCGGTGGAAAGCCTCCGGTCCTTAAATTGCGGATGCACCCAACCGGCCGGCTGCGTCCATTCGGAGGCCAGCTTGCCGTCGACGTAAATCTTTACCGAATCGCCCTTCACCACGATGTGCTCGGTGAACCACTTGCCGTCCTCGGCCAGCTTTTCTTTCTGGTCGGCCACGGCGTAAAGGCCGCCGGTGCGGCGCCAGTCAGTATGCGAGTTGTTCACCTGCACCTCGAACCCTTTGTCCGGCCAGCTCTTTTCCTGATACGCCGTATGGAAGTAGATGCCGCCGTTCGAATTCGGCAGGGTCATGCAGTCCACTTTCAGTTCGAAATCCTTGAAATCGTGATTACCGACCTTGCCGACGTAGTACAGGTGCGCCCGGGGCCCTTTGGCCACAATCGCGCCGTCCTGAATCGAGAACGTATCTTCGTTCTCGGCCGCTTTCTTCCAATCGGTGAAGTCTTTCCCATTCCACAGGGACTTGAACCCCTTCTCTGGCTTATCGGCCGCGGACAGGTGCAACGTGGCGGCCAGCATCAAGGAGCATACAAAGAATTTTCTCGTCATCGCTTCTGATTATATGCCCGCCCGCGCCCGCGCAGCGCCCGCAGCCGCTGCCGCCGCGCCTCTACCCGGGCGATCTCGAATTCGTTCAGCCCGAAGTAGTGCCCCACCTCATGCCACACGGTGTCGGCCACGATCTGCTCCAATTCGGCGTGGCTCCGCGCCATCTCTTCGTGGGGCTTTTGAAAGATGCGGATACGGTCCGGCTGGCCAAAAGGATCGCTTACGCTTCGCTCGGTCAAGGGGCGGCCCTCGTAGAGTCCCAGCAGATCCCGGCCCGGCCCCCAAGCCTCCACCGCAAAGTAGAGATTCTCCATGCGGCTGCGAAACTTTCCCGGAATGCCCGCGATTGCCCGTTCCACCATCTGCTCAAACTCTTCCCGGCTGACGGTGACGCTCATAGCGACTTGGTGGCCCCGCCATCCATGTCGATCAGCGCCCCGTGCAGGAACCGCCCCTCCGGACCCACCAGAAACGCGACCAACCCGGCAATATCGGCGGGCTCGCCGACGCGGGTGACCCGTTGCTGGCTGACGAACGCCGCCTCCGCCGCATCCCGGGCCAAACCTTGCGCCGCCGCCAGGGCGTCCATGCGCTTTTCAAACCGGTCCGTCCGGACCGTTCCCGGATTCACGGCGTTCACCTGGACCCCGTCCCGGACCCCCACGTCCGCCAACGCCTTGGTGAACGACAGCACCGCCGCGTTCACACTCCCGCCGATCGTAAACTCCGCCCCCGGCGTTTTGCCGCCGACTCCGGCGATGTTGACGACGGATCCGCTTCGCTTCCGCAACTCCGGCCACGCCGCCCGCGCCAGGCGCACCGCGCCGTGGAGTTTTAGAGCGTAGCCGTCCGCCCAGTCTTCATCGGTCAGTTCCAGGAACTCCCCCCGCTTGGTGGCCCCCGCGTTGTTGACGACAATATCGATGCCCCCGAACTCCGCTACCGCCAAGGCCACCACCCGCGCCGCGGCCGATGTCTCGCGCAAATCCGCAGCCAGCCACGCCGCCCGGTCGCCGAGGCCCGCGGCAACCTCAGCCAATGCCGTGGCATATCTCGCCGTCAAGACGACGTTCGCACCCGCTCTCCCCAACCGCTCCGCGATCGCTCTCCCGATTCCCCGGCTCGCGCCGGTCACAATTGCTGTCTTGCCTTCCAACATGGACCCAGCGTACACCGGCTTCCGTTGGCTCCCGCAATGCCGTCTGTGGCCGGCGGCAATCCCAGCGGCAGCCCTGGTCCCGGCAGACCTCACCATGCCACGGACAATTGAGACGGTCGAGACCGATATTCATGTTGCTAAGGCCCTCCACTGCAAAGGGCGTCAAATGGCGCCGGATTCGCTCACGCTTTGCGGTTCGCGTACCACCGGCACAGGGGATACATCGCGATCACGACAAAGATCCAGATGGCGTACACCGCCGGGAGATCGTAGCCGTAGCCGCTGGGGTACGCCGCCGCTGCGCCGCCCATCGACGGCGCTGGCGCCCAGAGGAAGTCAATACGGCCGTAGCGGAGCCAGCCCAGGGGGAAGGTGAGGAGGTGGAGCAGAAGGAAATGGACCAGGAAGTAGAAAAGCGGAGTCCGGCCAAAGACCAGCAGCGGGTTGGCCGCCGCGAAGGAGATCCGCCCCAGACGGCTCATCACCACCAGCGCCGGGCCTAAGGTCATGAGTAGAAAAGCGAGCGATGGGGGATATTTCGTCGTCCGGAAGAACGAGAGCACGGAGCCGTCCCACGGCACGGGATCGCCGTAGAGGTTGGCGAGACGTAACAAAACGAACCCAATCGTCAACGCCCAGCCCCAGCGCTCGATCCGCTCGCGCTGCTGCACCAGCGGTCCTAAACAGTAGCCGGCGGCCATTACGGCGAACCACGGAACCAGCGGATACACCGAGACCACCGTCAACCCGGCCACTTGAAAGGCTCCCAACTGATGCAGCATCTGCCACGCCCCGGTCAGTCGAATGCCATCCGCCAGATTGTGCAGCGCTATCGTGGCCAGGCTGAGCCCTGCCACGAGCCGAAGCGGCAGATGGATCAGCCCGGCCAGCACCACCATCGAAAGTCCAATGGCCCAGAGGACGGTCAGCAGGACGGGGCCCGGCGCGGTGAAGAAGGCCGCGAAGCGAAAGAGCGTCAACTCCGCCAGCATCAGCCAGAGACCGCGCCCCAGCAGGTATCGGGTCTGGTCCGCCGCGGTCCGGCCGTCCCGCTTCCAGAACCACGCGCCCAGCCCGGCCGTGAAGACAAACACCGGCGCGCAGAAGTGCGTAATCCAGCGGGTGAAGAATAGCTCCGGCGTGGTCTTACGCAGGTCCTCCGGGGAGAAACTCATGGCGCCCACATGGAAGAACTCGCGCGTGTGGTCCAGCGCCATGATGATCATGACCAACCCACGCAGGACATCGATGGCCGGAACCCGCTGGTTCATCTTCGATAGGCTAACAGAGCTCGGGCGATAGGGGGCCGGTTGGCGGCGAGTTGACCGCGCCGCGCGGGAACTCGCATCATGGGAAAATCCCATGCGGATCGCGCCGTCCCAACTGCTCGTATTGGCCGTCGTGGCCGGGCTCGGCGTGGGCTGCCGGGCTCCAGCCCCATCGCGTATGAATCCTGTGGTGTATTTCGAAATTCCGGTCGCGGACATGCCTCGCGCGGTGCGCTTTTACTCGGCGGTGTTTGGCTACACGCTGGAGCGCGAGGTGATCGACGGGTATGAAATGGCTCGTTTCCCGCGTCAAGACGGGGCGCCCGGGGCAAGTGGGGCGTTGGCCAAAGGGGATGTGTACAAGCCGTCGACATCGGGCCCGATTGTTTACTTCCAGGTGGCCGACATTGAAGAAACCTTGCGCCGCGCCGAGGAGCACGGCGGTCGTAGGCTGTACCCGAAGACCGCCGTGGGCGGACAATTTGTGGCCGAGATCGGCGACAGTGAGGGCAATCGGATTGGTCTGAACGCGGACCGCTAGGAACTGAGGGGCTCCACCGCACGTTTGCGCGGTGGAGCATGGCTAGAGCGGTGGGGTTTGCTTGTGGAAGTCCGTCACGTCCTCGAGCGCGGCGGCGGCGGCGAGCAGCCGCTTTTCTTCAAACGGACCCGCGATGATCTGCAAGCCGAGCGGCATTCGCCGGGCGTCGAACCCGCAGGGCATCGACAGGGCAGGGAAGCCGAGCAGGTTGATGGCCCGGGCAAAGCGAGTGGTGGCCAGCCGGAAGTCCTCGTCGACGTCGCCGATGCGCACGGTCTTCTGTCCGATGGGCTGAGCCGCGGTAGGGCTCATCGGCGTGAACATCACGTCGACGCGGCGGAAGATCTCGAGGAACTGATCGCGGAACACCCGGCGGATGCGCTGGGCATTGACGTAGTCGGTCGCGGCCAGGAACCGGCCCTGGTCGAACATCGCCTGCACGTCCTCGCCAATCTCGGCCCGGCGATGCTGGAACCGTTCCATGGCAGCGGAGGCCTCGCTGAGCAGAATCACGCGGGCGGCCGTGTTGAGCGCCATGATGTCCGGCACCCGGATGATCTCTACTTTGGCGCCGAGGCCGGCGGCGAGCTGTACCATCTGGCGTGTGGTCGACTGCGCGGCCGGATCGATGCCGTCAAAGTAAAAGTTCTCGGGCACGCCGATGCGGACGCCTTCGAGCGAGACCTGCGCGGGCGGCACATAGTCGTCCACCGGCTCGGGGCTGGAGGTGTCGTCAAGCGGGTCCACGCCGGCCGTGGCTTGCAGGCAGATGGCGGCGTCGCGCACGGTCAACGTGATGGGACCCATATGGTCGAGCGAGAAGTCGAGCGGCAGAATGCCCCGGCGGCTGACGCGGCCATAGGTGGGCTTCAAGCCGACCAGATTGCAGAATGCGGCGGGGACCCGGATCGAGGCACCCGTGTCGCTCCCCATCGCCATAAAGCACATGCGTGCCGCCACGGCCGCGGCGGAACCGCCTGACGAGCCGCCGGGGACGCAGTTCAGGTCCCACGGATTCCGGACCGGACCAAAGTGCGGGTTCGACGAGGTAACGCCGTAGGCGAGTTCGTGCATGTTGGTCTTGCCGACCATCACGGCGCCCGCGGCGGCGAGTTTTTCGGTGACGGCCGAGTCGGCCTCTGGCACATGGTCGCGGAAGAGCAGGGACCCGACGGTGGTGCGGATGCCCGCCGTGGCGTAGACGTCCTTCAGCGCGATGGGGATGCCGTGCAGGGGGCCGCGATCCTGGCCCGCGGCGAGTTCCTGGTCGGCGGCGTCGGCCTGGGCGAGGGCGTGTTCGGCGGTAACCGTAATGAAGGCATTCACGCGGGGATCGTACTCGGTGATCCGGGCGAGGCACTCTTCGGTAAGGCGGCGCGAGGTGGTTTGCTTCGCGCGGAGCTGGGCGGCGGCGTCGAGGATGGTCACGCTTGCGGCTCCTGGCGGGAG
>LNFE01000093.1 GCA_001464575.1 Acidobacteria bacterium Ga0077553
GCGGGTGACGACTTCGCGCATGGAGGCGAAGTCGTCGTTGCCGACGACGGTTTTGATGATGAATTTACGGTAGTCGGCCTTCTTCATCTTGCCGTCTTCCCAGACGACCATGGAGGCGACTTTGTCGGTGCCCTGGATGTGGGAGATGTCGAAGCACTCGATGCGGCTGGGGGGTGAGGGGAGGTTGAGCGCGTCTTCGAGGGCTTCGGCGATGGACTTGGCGGTGGGTTTAAGGATACGGAACCGGGCTTCGAAGCAGTGCTTGGCGTTGGTTTCGGCGAGGTCGAGGAGCGCCTTCTTTTCGCCGCGCTGGGGGGTGCGGATTTCGACGCGGCGGCCGCGTTTTTCGCTGAGGAGGTCGGCGAGGGCTTCGCGGTCTTCGAAGTCGTCGGGGACGTGGACGATGACGGGGACGTAGGCCTGGTCGAGATAGACCTGCTTGATGAGGGCAGCCATGAACTCGGGGGCTTCAAAGTCGAAGCGGTCTTCCCAGTAGAACTCGCGGCGGTCGACGATGCGGCCGTTGCGGACGTGGAAGAGGTTGACGGCGATGAGGGGCGGCTCGGCGTAGTAGGCGAAGATGTCGATGTCGTCGCCGTGGGCGGTGGCCATTTTCTGGGTTTGGGCCATTTCCTCGATGGTGACGAGGGTGTCGCGGAGGCGGGCGGCGCGTTCGAAGTTGAGCTCTTCGGCGGCTTCGGCGATCTGTTCGCGGATGTGGGATTCGAGGTCTTTGAGGCGGCCTTCGAGGAAGAGGCGGGTTTGGCGGACGGCTTCGGCGTATTCGGGGGCGGTGACGAGGCCTTCAACGCAGGGGCCGAGGCAGCGGCGGATATGGTACTGGAGGCAGGGGTGGGTGTGCTTGCGGTTGAAGTCGATTTTGCAGGAGGGGATTTTGAATTGGCGGTGGATGAAGTCGGTGAGGCGGTAGGCCAGGTTGCCGGGGAAGTAGGGGCCGAAATAGGAGCCGCCGTCTTTACGGAGGCGGCGGGTGACGAAGACGCGGGGGACGCGTTCGTTGGTCAGTTTGATGTAGGGGTAGGTTTTGTCGTCCTTGAGGAGGACGTTGAAGCGGGGCTTGTGCTGCTTGATGAAGTTGTTTTCGAGGGCGAGGGCTTCCTTTTCGTTCTCGACGACGATGTAGTCGAGGTCGGCGGCTTCGGAGATGAGGGTGCCGGTTTTGGCTTCCGAGAGGCGGTCGTCGGAGAAGTAGTTGCGGACGCGGGCGCGAAGATTCTTCGCTTTGCCGACGTAGATGATTTCGCCGAAAACGTTTTTGTAGAGGTAGACGCCCGGGAGGAGGGGCAGCTGCGAAACTTTCTCGCGGAGACTCATAGAACGCGGGGCGTTATACTTTGATTGTGGCACGGGCATTTTGGTTGACTTTGTTGGCCGTGGTGGGGCTTTGGGCGCAGCAGGCGCCGGCGCCCACTCCGCAGGAACTGGAACCGCCCGAGGAAGACACGGCGTTGACCGGGGTGAAGGAGTATGCTTTTAATCCGCTGCAGGCGGAGAAAGAGCTGAAAATCGGGCTTTTTTACGCCAAGAAGAGCAGTTGGAAGGCAGCGACGATGCGGTTTCGGGAGGCGACGCGCTGGAACCCGAGCTTGGCGGAGGCGTGGCTCCGCCTTGGCGAATGCCTCGAACGCTCCAAGGACAAGAAGGGAGCACGCGAGGCTTTTGCCAAGTATTTGGAATTAGAACCGGAGGCGAAAAACGCCGCCGAAGTTAAGAAGCGGATGGGCTCGTAGCTCTTAGGGCGACGATTAGTTTTTCAAGGCCCTCGGTGGGTTCTGGAAAAAGATCGATGTATTGCAGGTGAGCCGTGATCTGCCGGGGCAAGCGGCAGTCTTCGAGACGCACCGGGATGACGAACGGATAGTCGAGCGGCCATTCGGTAGCCCGTTCGAGGGCGTAGCGCAATTCCGCGTGAAACCGGCTGGGACGCCCCAGGGCCTGCTGCGAAAAGCAGGGGATGAAGAAATCCGCCATGCTGATGGCACGTTCGATGGCCTTGGGCCAATTTTGGCCGGGAAGCAGTTTGCGGCGATCCATCCATGGGTGGAAGCCCGCGTCTTCGAGAGTATCGAAGAGCGCTTCGACGAGTTCGACGTCTTCAACGGCATAGGCGAGGAAGACCCGTTTGCCCCCGGCGGCGCGGAAGCGAATCTGGCCATGCTCATCGGTGCGAAAGGTACCGACGGCTTCGATATCGATGCTGAGGCCTTCGGCCAAGCATTGGCGGAGGACTTCGACGATGTCCTCGACGCCCGAATCGATGGGCGCAGTCATTGCGACTCCTCGCGGGCTCGTCGAATGATGCCCAGCCCGGGGACTTTGACTTGTTTGCCTTTCCGAAGTTTGGTGACCAGACGGGTGACCAATTGATCGAGTTGGTCGGCCGCGACAGCGGGCGGCCGACCGGTTGCCGCTGCAATGCGGGCCAGCAGTTCCGGAGTTTTCATAACAAGCCCAGGATAGGGGAGGCGGGGGGCAGAACCGGGGCGCGGCTTGGCCCGGTTGACCGCTAAGTGTTGAACGGTCAACCGAGTACGGGTGGGCGGGTTTATTGCAATAGGTGGTGAACAGCCGCCGCGCTACCGGGGGAGTTGGGGGGCCTTGATGTATTCGCGGGGGATTTCGCCGGTGAGCGACTTGAGCCAAGCGACGATACGGGTGACCTGCTGGGGCTCGAGTTCGGCGCCCAACTGGTGGCGCCCCATGAGTTGGACGGCCTCGGTGAGCGTGTTGATGTGGCCGCTGTGGAAGTAGGGGGCGGTCTTCTCGACGTTGCGGAGCGAGGGGACCTTGAAGACCATGCGGTCGGCGGCGTTTTTGGTGACGGCGATGCGGCCGAGGTCGTCGGTGGCGGGCCAGGGCTTTTCGGCGCCGAGCTTTTGGAACATTTTGCCGCCGACGTAGGGGCCGTTGTGGCAGGTGGCGCAGCCGCCGTGCATGAATTCGTGGTGGGCTTGCATCTCTTCCTGGGTGATGGCGGCGCGGTCGCCGGCGAAGCTCCAATGGCGAGGGCCATGTTGTCGAAGGTGACGGGGTCGGCCGAGCCGGGGAAGGCGCTCGAGAAGGCGGTGCGGTAACCGGCGATTCCTTTGAGGGTGGCGACGACTTCGGCTTCGGACGCCATGGCCATTTCGACGGGGTTCAGGACGGGTCCTTTGGCTTGTTCTTCGACGTCGGCGGCGCGGCCGTCCCAGAATTGGGCGAGGTGGCCGGCGGCGTGATAGACGGTGGGGGAGTTGCGGCCGCCGAGCTGGCCTTTGAAGCCGGTGGAGAAGCGTTTGCCGTCGACGCCGTAGTTGGCAAGGTCGTGGCAGGAGTTGCAGGAGACGTCCTTGCCTTTCGAGAGGCGGGGCTCGTAGAAGAGCATGCGGCCGAGGTTGATCTTGGCGTCGGTGAGGGGATTGGTTTCCGAGGGGATGACCTCCGGGAGTTTGCCCATCATGCGGCCGCCCATGCCGCCCATGGGCTGGGCGTGGAGGTTAGCGGCGAGACCGACGGCGAGGAGGACGGACGAGAGACGAATCATAATAGGGTACCTACCCATCCGGATTCACTTTTTCCGAAAAGGTGACACACTTCGGGCGTCCCGGAGGTTGGGCGAGGTTTTCAAAGAGCGGCGACGGGTTCGAAGGCGGCGGGGAATTACGATTCGAAGCCAAGTCAGGAACGGTTGACGTAGCCGGGGGTTTGGCTTGGCGCGGTGGGAGCCGATGGCGGCTCGAAGCCGATTTCGGGAAGCGGTTGCGTGGCGGCGACGGCTTTGGGCTTGGATTCGGCTGGCGGCGGGGGCAGAGCTCGGCGCTTTTCTTGGGCGTGGTGGAGGTTTTTGAGGGCGCGTTGGTGGCTGCGTTCGATGGCGGCAACGTAGCGAAGCATATTGCGATAGATGGCTTCGTTGTTCTCGAGCAGGAACGAGGCGACGTGCAGATGATCAGAAGCAAAGGGGAGGGACTCGCCGGCGCTGCCGAGGATTTCGAACGATTGGTGGACCAGGAGGTCCTGAGCTTTGGCTTCGACGCGGCGAGCGCGATTGAGACGCCACTGGGCTTCGACGAGTTGGTCGGTAAGCATGCGCTCTTCCGGGGTAGCGGGTTGGTAAGCGGCTAGGAATTCGGTCTGGAGGGCTTCGAACTCGTCCGGGGATTCGTCGCCGACGAGCAAAGCGGAGGAGCAGAGACCATGGGCTAGCCGGTTTTTGCTGGAGATGGCCTTGCCTTCGGGTGTACGGGGCCCGGTGGACTGCTGGGCATTGCGCCGGTTGGATTCGGCTTTAGCCTGTTGGGCGCCGCGCTGGATGAGGAAGGCTTCGCGATCGAAGGGGAGCGGTTGGGTGGACATTTTCGTGAATTCCTTGGGGTGAAATGGAAAAGCCCGCTGGCCGGAGGGGCGCAGCGGGCTCTTTTGTCTTCACGATAGCGGGGGTGTCCAGGGTTTGGGGGAGTTTGGGGGAGGATGGTGTTGCAAACAGGGGAGATATTGTTTTTCTTGGGGCGGGAACGAGGTTTGAGGAGAGGCATCAGATGGGCTCTGCGCATCATGGAATCCCGATGCGGACCGTGCTGGATATTCAGGATGATGTTCTCGAGGCGGCTCGGGCATTAGCTACGGCTCGGGGAGTGTCGGTGGGGATGGCATTGTCGGAGTTGGCGCGACGGGGGTTGGGAGCCCGGATGCCGGTTACCGTGCGGAGTGGTTTCCCGGTGTTCCAGGTCCCGCCGGGAACACCGGCGTTTGGTCCGGATGAGGTAGCGGTGGCGATCGGCCAGGAGGCGAGCGAGGTGGCTTGGCCGGCCCATGTCCACAAGGGGGCGGCCCACCGGTGGTTTGCGGAGAACGCTGCGTTTGGGTGGGCGAGTGGTTTTGGCCCAGATGACGGCGAGCCAGGGTCATCCCTTCTGGGGGTTGGGAGAGGGGCTGGCGGACGTCCGTGACGAGATTCGCGCTCGGGTGGTGGGACATCAGCAATTGACCGATGCTGTTCTATTGGACCTGGCGATTCGGAATCAGGGGCAGCGGTGGCGTTAGTGCCGGCTTTCTGATGGCCAGCAGGATCTATACTGATTTCCGTGACGTTTCGGATTTTTGCGTTTGTTTGCGTACTGGCGGGAGAGGGTTGGGGGCAGGGGCTCTACTCGTTTGAATCGGGGGAGGAGTTGGCGGCGCTGCGGCCGGGGAACGCGCGGGCGGAGGTTTGCGAGACGGGGGTGACGGAGGGAGAGAAGGCGCTGTGCGTCGACTTTCAGCCGGCGGCTTGGCCGCAGGTGTTGTTCCGGCCGGCCGTGCCGTTTGACTTTCGCGAGGCGGGGGAGCTGGCGGTGGACATCACCAATCCGGGGGCGGAGCCGGTGACGTTCCGCATTCGCGTGGACGACGACCTACGGGCGAATGGGACGCTGTATGGCCGGACGGCCGCGGGGACCGTGGCGCCGGGGACGACGCAGACGTTCGCGTTTCGCTTCGACACCGCGGCGGGGATGGCTTGGGGGATGCGGGGGCTGCCTTCGCATCCGGGCACCGTGACGATGACGGAGGCGGCGTCGAGCTGGCGGCTGGAACTGAGCCATATTGTGCAGTTTCAGATTTTCCTGAGTTCGCCGCCGGAGGCGGTGCGGCTGGTGGTAGACAACATCCGGCTGCGGCCGCCGGTGTCGCTCGACGGGATCGCGGACCGGTTTGGGCAGTTCAGCGGGGCGGAGTGGCCGGGGAAGGTGGGTGCGGAGGAGGAGTTGGTGGAGCGGTTGGCAGCGGAGCGGGCGGAGCGGGAAGAGCGCGGGGCGCCGGGGGATCGGGACCGTTTTGGGGGCTGGTTGGAGGGGCCTCGGCTGGGGGCGACGGGGTTTTTCCGGGCGGAGAAGGTGGAAGGCAAGTGGTGGCTGGTGACGCCGGAGGGGAC
>LNFE01000094.1 GCA_001464575.1 Acidobacteria bacterium Ga0077553
CCGAGTCTCCATCAATTAGACAGCTGTCAAACTGTCAACCTTAGGAGATCGAAGAATGTCGCAATCATTAGCCGGGAAAGTAGCTGTCGTCACGGGCGCCTCGAAAGGAATCGGCGCTGCCATCGCCGAGCATTTAGCGGCCGATGGCGCCGCGGTCGTTGTGAACTACGCCAGTAATGCGAAGTCAGCCGATGCCGTCGTCGAACGCATCACGGCCGCCGGAGGCAAGGCCAAAGCCGTCAAGGCCGACGTCTCTGACCCTGCGCAAATCCAGGCCCTCTTCGCCGCTGCGAAGGAAGCGTTCGGCCGCGTCGACATCCTCGTCAACAACGCCGGAATCTATGAGTTCGCCCCCCTCGAAGCCATCACCGTTGACCACTTCGACAAGCAGTTCCGCCTCAACGTCCTCGGCCTCCTCCTCACCATCCAGGAAGCCGTCAAGCACATCGGCCCCGAAGGCGGCTCCATCGTCAACATCAGTTCCATCGTCGGCCCCATGCCGGTCGCCATGGGCAGCGTCTATAGCGCGACGAAGGCCGCCGTGGACGCCATCACGGTCTCCCTCTCCCTCGAACTCGGTCCGAAAAAGATCCGCGTCAATTCCTTGAACCCCGGCATGGTGGAAACCGAAGGGCTCCACGCCGGCGGCATCGCCGAAAGCCAGTTCCGCCGGCAAATCGAGCAAACCACCCCGCTCGGCCGCATCGCGCAACCGGCCGACATCGCCAAAGCCGCTGTCTTCATGGCCTCGGACGCGTCCGGCTGGGTCACCGGCCAGTCCCTGGTCCTCTCCGGCGGCCAACGCCAGTAACCCGCGCCCTTCACCCTCGGCAGCCGGGCCCGCCCGGCTGCTCTTACTTCACAATCTTCGCCACCATCTCCGCCGTCTCAATGCCGCTCAGCGCCGCTCCGCCGCAGGTCTGCGTCCACCGCGGCGCGCACGCCTCGCCCGCAAAAAACACCCGGTCCGCCAACGGGCGCCGCAGTCCCTCTCGCGCCCCCGCGCTGCCTGGCATCGCCGCCGCATAAGCGCCCAGCGCCCACGGATCACTCGCCCACTTCGTAAACGATCCCTTCACGAAGTACTTGTCCGCATCGGACCCAAACATCGAACGCACCGCGTTTTTCCCAAACTCCACCGCCTCTTCTTCCCCCGCCGCCGACAACTCCCAAGCAAAATCGCCGCCCACGAAACCGACCAGCAGATTTAAGTGGAACGGCCAGCACAGAAAATAGATGTCCCGCTTCCCGATGTTCTCCCTCAGCACATCCTCAAAAGCCTTGTACCGGAACTCCGGCTTCGAGTACTGCAGCGGGATCTTGGCCAGCAGCCCCATCGGCAAGCCAACAATCGCGTCTTCCTTCCAAGCCGGCAACACCGGGTCGAATCGGATCTTCTCCGCCGCCAACACCCCGGTCGAGCTGGTAACGATACAAGCCTTCGCCATAATCGTCCCCTTATCCGTATCCACCTGCACCCCGGTCCCCCCGTAGCGAATCCGCTGCGCGGGCGTATTCAAGCTCACCGGAATGTCTTTCCCGAACCGCGCCACCAGTGACCCATACCCCTCCTTGATCAACAGATTCGGCGGCACGTCCGTCCCGATGGTCAGATAGTCCTTCGCCGACAGCTCGTCCAGGTCCACCGCCGAGGACATCGGCCCATGAAACGTCGCCACCGCCTCGTCGATCTCGGATTTCTTCTTCATCGCGTTCGCGGCCGCGACATCCCGCCGCCGTCCGAGCTTGGCTATCTTTCCATCCAGGCCCTCCTCAATGCGCGAGGACAGTTTCCGAATCTCCGCCGAGGCCTCCCGGTCGCGGAAGTAGAGCCCTTCCAGCGTCGTGTCGTGCTCCTGCAGCGTGTATCCCCACTCCTTGGCCAGCGGCGTGTAGGGGTTGTCGTCCGCCTTGTGGAGCCACGCGCAGCCGCGGTCAAACGGAAACCCAAATGTCTCGGTGTCGGTAAAAGCGCGCCCGCCAATCCGGCCCCGCGCCTCGATCACGGCCACCGTCTTGCCCAACTGCCGCAATCGGTGCGCCGCCTGCAGGCCGGATGAACCGGCCCCTACCACGACGACGTCAACATCCCCCGGAACGCTCTGTGCATTGACGCAGAATCCAGCGCCCAGCGCGCCGAAGAAGCTTCTTCTCGAAATCGTCATCCAGGAAGCATAACTCGAAAGTTACCTGGAGTTATCGCCTTTCGTCGGATGGGCCCTTCGCCTTCTCTTCCGTCGACGAAGTCGCGCGCGCTCCTCGTCCGCCCCGGCCACGAATTGGCACGCCGCCCACGCCAATTTCGATACCATCCGTGGCCGTAAGTTCGCCGCTGCCCGCCGGCACTGGCTGCGGGATGAGGGTATCCACTGCCTTGATGGTCGCCGCCGCCGTCACGTCAAACGCCTGCCGGCGCCGCGCCTCGCTGATCCGCGACGGGATGTCCATCGGCTTGTCCGGTTCCACCACAAAGGCCGGCACCAGCTTCAGCCGGTACGCGCTCGAGATGCCATCGTAACGGCCCGTCTTGGGGTTATACATGCCATCCGCGTTGCGCCGCAGAGCATAATACAGCGCGACATGATCTTCGTGCTCACGCACCCCCTGCACCCCACCCGATTGCGCAAAGGCATTCTGCGTGTAGAGGTCCCGGAAGTCCCGATAGCCACCGACCAAACCCGCGGCCGTGCCGTCAGCATTCGGAGCCACCCGAATCTTGCCCTGGCGGAAGAAGGCGTCCCGCGTCTGATTCTCGAACCAGGCAATCTGCGGCATGTGAATGTCGGCCTGCTCGGTCTCCACCACGCCGTCCTTGATCCGAGCCTTCAGCTTTGTATATTGCTCGGAATGGAGAAGGCGGTAGGAGTAGTCGGCCCCGACGTTCCCCCGCGCATCTTTCACAATCTGGTCGGGAGAATAGCCGATCTCCAAGGTCGCCTCATCGTCGTTCATCGGGTCCTTGTTCCCTGAGATCCGAACCACGATCGTATACAAACCCTCCACCATCTTGTCGTTCGAGCGGAGCACCAGCGTCCCGTTGCCATTGGCGCCGCGCCACGGCGCATCGCAGCCCCAAGCCCGGTAGAGCTGATTGTCGATACCCTTCTCCCCGTCGGGGCTGACGAAGTCCCCTGGCTTCACTTTGCCGTCCAGATTGAAGCCCTCGCCGATCCGGCTGGTCACCTGCGGCTGGCCCGGATCCTCCGCCGCAAAGGGGTTAATGTAGGTCTCAATCTCGCGGTTCCAACCGCGAAACGCTGAGGCCGCTCGCCAAGTGTGAAAGTACACGCCGGCCGGATCTCGCGTCAGACCCGTCGCCGGGGGATTGGCGAGCTCCTCCACCTCTTTCGGAGACCGCCAGCGCACGAGAGAAAGGGACTGTGCCACCTGTTGCGGGACCGCAAAATGCACCGTGCTCCCGCGCGGGCAATCCACGCCGGGCTCGATATCCGTGCCTCGCGAGTAGTCCGCCCGCCCACCAAAACGGTAGGCCGGGTCGTAGAAGGCGACCACATAGCCCTTTTCCCACCGAGCCGCTTCGGCCCCGGCTACGGCCAGCAACGTAACGCAGCAAACTTTCAGTGTGCTCTGCAACATGACTCTCTCCCTCACTTCGGCGGCGAAACCTGATTCACCAGTAAGTCGGACACAGCCCAAGCTTCAAACGCCAGCGGATCGGCGTCATCCATCGGCCCCTTGCGAACCACAATCTCGGCGCTAACCTCGAAGTCGCTCATCGTCTTCGGATCCGCCGCAGGAAATGGCGCGCCAGAAAACGGGCTCCATCGCGTCCACTCCGCCGCTCCGGTCAGCTTGTAGCGCCACACCGGGCGAAAGTAGTTCATCCGGAAGCTGTAGCGCGCCCCCGCCGGATCGCGCACCGGCACCGGCACCGCGGTCTCGCCCGCTGCCCGGTCTTCCTTCAACGTAAACCACTGCCCACCTTTGTCCACCGTCAGCCGCGCCGCACGATACGCGAGGTATCGTTCAATCTCGGGCCGACTGGTAAAGACATGCCCAGCCACAATCAATTTGAACGTATCGCGCCCCAACGGTTTTGCCGTGAACACGCCGGGACCCGCGGGCGGCACCATCGGCGGATGCTCCTGCGCCAGCGCTAAACATCCGAGGATACCGAACACAATGCCGAGTTTCATAGGGAGATCGACCTACGCCAACAGGTCCGTGTACGGCGTCCGGACCTGCAAGGAATCCTTGCCCCAGCTATCCACGGAAACGCCCAGCGCCTTCTGTAGCGTCAAGCCAACGCGCGACACCGGGCTGTTGTCCCCGGCGACATGATAGCCGGTCTTCAAGCGGCCGCTCGCGCCGCCAGCCGTCAGAACCGGCAGCCCGTCAACAGAGTGAATCCGTGCATAGCTCTGGTCGGTGAACGCCATCACCACGCTGTGGTCGAGCAGAGTGCCGTCGCCTTCCTGGATCGCGTCGAGCTCCTTCAAAAGCGCGGCGAATAGCTGCATGGATTCGAGATTGTACTGCGCCACCCGCACCTGGTAGCCGAGCTTCGGATCAACGCCCTCTTCGTGAGTAGATTGGTGGAAGCCCAACGGGTCGCCCGGCTTAAACATCTGGTTCTGCGGAGACGAAACGCTGAGGTTAAAGACGCGAGTCTGGTCCGTCGCCAGCGCGATCGCCCCCAGCCGCGCCATCAGCGGCGTCACCACCTCAAGATTAGGCCATGCGTTGTTAACCAGAATATCTTTCGACGGAGCCTCCGGAATGGCCACCTTCGCTTCAATCGTCGGGCGCTGCAACTCCGCCTCCATCTGCAGCTCGGTCTGGCGGACCGATGTGAAGTACTGATCCATCCGGGCCCGGTCAGCCGCGCCGAGGTTCTGCATCACCCGGTGGCGGTCTTCGGCAACTGCTGAGAGCACGCTCTTCTGCAGCAGAATGCGCGGATCCGGCTTCCAATCGCCCTTGGTCGGGTCCTGAAATCCAGCGCCGAAAAGGCGGAGGTAAAGCGACAACGGCGTAGCCTCCGCCGGAAGCGCGTTCGACCCACCGAGGCTCGAATAGCTCTGCTTGGGGTCGCCGCTGGCGGACGCGGCTACCGATCGGAACCGGACGCCTTTGCCGATCACCTCTGCCACCTGCTGGTCAATCGTTTTCGATTCGAACTCACCTGACCTCGCCGGCGCGATGCCCGTCGACGCGGCGGCCAAGCCGGACCAATGCTGGCCGTTGGGTTTTGAATCGAGCGGTACCCGGAGCCCGCTGAACGCGTTCAGTTTCTTGCGAAACGGTTCGAGCGGCTTCAACTGCGTCGTCATCTCCCAATCGGTTCCCGCTTTCTTCGGAATCCATAAAGAGTGAGTGAGACCGCACCCCCAGAAGAAGGTACCAAACCGGGTAGGCAATGGCCGACCGCCCGTCTGCGCCTGCCCCTTCGAGTTCAGGAAGCAGTCAAGGAATGGCAGCCCCATTACGGCCATTGCGCCATGGCAGGTTCCGCGGAGTAGAGTTCTGCGATCAAGTTTCATCGGGTGGTCCTCTTACTTTAGTGCTACTTTCTTTTCTGCCTCGGCCGGTGGTGCCGAACTATAGAACGATTCGCTTACGGCCATGCCTCTCAGCAGCGCGCGCAGTCGAAATCCGGAATCCTGGAACGCCTTATAAGTGTCCGCGAAGTCCTCCGAGGCCCACCGCCGCCCGCTGCGGCCGTAGGAATGAAGCCGCCGCGCCACGCAGGCCGGGTATCGCGGGCTGTCATGCAGATACTGGCCCAGCCCCTGCGCGCCGATGAAGGATCGGCCCTGGATGGTCGCTGAAGCGTCAATCGGTTCGCCGTTATCCATCGTGCGATAGCCGCCGATGGTGTCAAACGCTTCCAGAGAAAGTCCGAGTGGGTCGCTGCGGTCGTGGCACGCGGCGCATACTTTGTTATTGGCGTGCGCCATCAACCGCTGCCGCAGCGTCTTCAGGCGGCTATTACTATCGTTGACCTCAGCGAAATCGACGTCATTGGGTGGATCTGGAGTCGGCAGACAAAGGAAGATGTCGGCCAGCGCCACCCCCCGCTTGGTCGGCGAAGTGCGACCCGGATGCGAAAACATGGAAAGCATACTGATCTGCGTCAGAATGCCGCTGCGCCCGGAATCGGCCGGAAACTCATACTTCACCCAATCACCCGTAAATGCGAACGGCACGCGGTACAGCACCGCAAGCTTCCGGTCGAGATAAGTCTGCCGAGTCGTCATCAGGTCGCGAATGTCGCCGTTGTCCTGCAAGGCCAAGCCGGTGACGGTCCGCAACGTCTCTTCGCGCGCCGACTCCGCCATCCCCGAACCCCACTTCGGATAGAGCAGACTATCCTTCGATACGGTGTCAAACGTATCCAGCTGGAGCATGTCCTCGAAGAATGCCCGCATGCCCGCCACCAACCGGGGCGAGGCCATCAACCGGTCCACTTGCTTGGTCAGCCCCGCCGGCGTATTCATCTCTCCGCTTTGCGCTGCCCGGAGCAACTCCAAATCCGGCGTCGTGTTCCAGAGCAGGAAGCTGAGCAGCGTCGCCCGGCTATACGAATCGAGAGTGAGCTGCTTTCCATCACCGGCGGGGACGGCCACTTCCGAGCGGAAGAGGAAGTCCGGCAATTGCAGCAGCATCGAGAGGCTGGAACGCAGGCCGGCGTAGAAATCGCCCGACTGTTCCGTTATCCGTCGCGCCAAGCCGACGCGATTGTCGAGCTCCGCCCCGCTCAGCGGGCGGCGGAAAAGCAGCAGGCCATAATGAGCCAGAATTTTACTCGAACAGGCTTCGTCGTGCGCCTTCAGATTCTTCGGCGCACACGGCAGTTTGGCGCGATAGCTCTCCGCCGTCACTTGCGCCGCGATGTCGCTCGCCATCTTACTGAAGGACTCGAAACCAACTGGCGTCACCGAAAGGAACGAGGTAGAGACGGCCGCCAGTCCATTTGTGCGCTTGGTCGGTTCAAACGTGCCGCGTACCTCAATCTCTTTCCCGAAGATATCCGCGATGGAGTTGCGGTACTCTTTCTCGGTCAGACGTCGAAGATTCACCACTTGCGAATCCGCGGCCAGCGCGTCCACGGCAACCGTTCCCCCGAAAATCCCCAACATCACGGAGAGGGCCATTCGAACTGATTTCTGCACGGAAATCTTTTCAGTCTGTATCAGCACGCCCCCGCATAATACACAATCCTCCGTTCCGCGGCAACGGTCCGACTTTGGTTTGGTTGTTTTTATTTCGCTTTGATTCGCTTTCGTCCTTCCGCAAGACACGACAAGCCGCAACGAGAGATCGTCTTGCGGAAGGGGGCAAGCGATAATCAAATATGGGAAATGTGCCCCAAACCATTGGCCCCATCGACGCCTGCGAGGCTCTCGGGCGAGTCGAAGTCAAGCTAATCGAACTGCTCGACAATCTTTCCCCGGACGACTGGAATCGGCCCACCCTGGTCCAGGCATGGCGTGTGCGCCACATCGCGGGCCACCTTTTGGATACCGCTCTCCGGAAGCTATCGATGGTCCGGGACGGGTTCTTCGCCCAAGGCCCCGCATCCAACAGCCCTGAGGACGTCCGCGAGTTCGTCGATCGTCTGAACGCGGAGGGAGCGGCCGTCTATGGCAGCCTGAGCCGGCAGGCTCAAACCTCGCTGATTCGCGTAGTTTCGCCCCAATACTGCGACTGGCATCGCACGCTCGATCCCAACGCCCCGGCGCTCTTCCCCGTCAGTTGGGCTGGCGAGAGCGTGTCGGCCCAATGGTTCGACACCGCACGAGAGTTGACGGAGCGCTGGCACCATCAGGAACAGATTCGAATGGCCGTTGGGCAAGCCAGTCTGATGACTCGCGAACTCTACCACCCGGTGCTCGATTGCTTCCTGCGCGTCCTTCCCTTCACCTACCGGGATGTCCCCGCCGAGCCCGGAGCGAGCATGGTCGTTCGCGTCGACGGAGAATGCGGCGGCGACTGGCGGCTGTGGCGAGATGCTGCCGGGTGGCGGATGGTCGAGCGGGGGCCGGAACCGCCCCAGGCAACCGTGACGATTCCAGAGGCCATCGCCTGGCGACTGTTCACGAAGGGGATCTCTCGAGACGTTGCCGAGCCGATGATCCAATGCGAGGGCGATCGGGATCTGGCGTCCCACCTTTTCAGGGCCATCGCGATCGTGGGATAAAGTGCCGGCCGCGCGTCGAACCATCGGCAAGATAATCGATGCTCGCTGAAACAAATATCCGGAAACTACGCTACCTCGCGTATGAACAACATTCCCGCCTGCCTCACGGTGGCCATCGTCTCCACGCTTTTCGCTCCCGTACTGCTATTGGCCGATCCGGATAGCAACGGGGGACGCGACTTCTCTGTCAGCTTTGCCGGTTGCACCGAAGCAATCGGATTCGGTCCCATCCCGGTCGCTCAGGCGCAACCCTTTGTTCCCGCCGGATTCGTTCTGGCGCCCGTTGGCCCTGGCTCCGCCGGGCTCGTCGTCCGCTCCGCCAATTGCCAATCCATGTCCGTCGATGGAAAGCAGGAAGGGCCTGGGTCCGTCGCGCAGATCGGACTCGCCATTATTCCTCCGGACGGTACCGGCGACGTCAACAACTACACCGTAGTCTATGTAGCGAGTAGCGAACGGCTGGCCCAACGCCTTCGGCGGGCCGGTCTTCCCGCCACCAGTGACGAAGGCCTGTTGTACGAATTCACGCGCGGAGTTCCCGTCAACACCGGCGAGCTTTATGTAGCAGCGGAACCCAACAAACAACCGGCGTTCTTCTTGAACGGGTCAGTCACCGACCCCGTGCCGCCCAGCTTTCCGTTTACCGCTAACTGGTGGTACAAAGACCGCGGCAGCCGGATCAAGATGTCCACGGTCATCGGCCAACTTCGCTATGGCACGGCACAGTTGCGCGTTGCCACGGGCCGCTCGTCCACCCTCGGCCGCTTGATTGGCGGCAACAGCTTCTCAAATTTCAGCCTCTTTTCTGCTCGGGGCGAGTTCGTCGCGGGAACCATGTTGACCACTGTCCAGTAAGCAACTCCAAACCTCGCCGATCGGAGTGCCCGGTCTCAGTGACCCGGCACTCCGCCCACAATCCCTGCCTACAACTTCACGCCCAGGCTGTTCCAGGTCACCGTATTCCCCTTCACCATCGCCTCGTGGCCCAAAATCGCGGTCAGCGCCGCTTCCGCCCCCACCTTGATGTCCGCCGGCACCGCGCCGCCCTTCTGGATGGCGTTGAAAAACGCCACCGTGTGCGCATGAGCCGGCTCCTGCCGCTTGGCGGCGATCTCCACCGGCTCCCCGGCGCCGAGCGGATACAGCATGCAGGCATACATTAGATCCACGGCGCCCTTGCTGCCGTACACCAGCACGTTCTGCCCTCCATGCGGCATCCCCCGCGGATGAAAGACATTCTGCGTGAACGAAACCTGCGCCCCGCCGGGATACTCAAAGCTCATCGTCCCGCAATCGAAAATGCTCCGCCCCGGTGGCTCGTTCTTGTGCAGCCGGATGGCTCCAAACCCGTTCGCCCGCACCGGCCGCTGGCCCAGTACCCAGTTACAGACGTCAAGGTTATGCACCGACTGTTCGATCAGATACCCGCCCGACTTAGTCACGTCGTAATACCAATCGCCCGACGTGCTGTCATAAGGCAGGTCCGAGGTAGCATGGCGCTGCGCCTTAATGGCCAAAATATCCCCAATAATCCCGTCGTGTATCTTCGCCACTGCCTCGCTCAACTGCGCGTGCGACCGCAACTGCTGCCCCGCCACGAACACGCGCTTGGCGTTCCGCGCCGCGGCCACGACCGAAGCCACCTGTGCCGGGGTGACGCCAATCGGCTTCTCGCAGTAAACGTGCTTGCCTGCCCCGAGAGCCGCCACCGCCATCTCCGCGTGGAGATGCGGCGGCGTGGCGATGTAGATAGCCTCGACGTCGCGATTCTCTATGATCCGCCGCCAATCGGTGGTCGTCTTGGGGCTATGCGCGCCCGCCTTGGTCGCGGCCTTGTCCAGCCGGTCCGGCTTGTTGTCGCACAGCGCCACGACCTTAGCATTCGGCTGCGCTAAGACGCTATCCAGCAAATAGGTGCCGCGATTGCCCACCCCAATTACCGCGGTAGGCGTCGAAGGCGCTTGGGCGAAAGCCACGCCGGTAGTTACTAAGAACGATCGTCTATCCATAAGTCTCCAATCCTCGCAGTACGGTGCCGGGTGTCTAGGACGATCGGGGAAGCAAGAGGTTCGCCAAAGGTCGTCACGGCAGATCGTAGAAGTCGTAAGTGTAGGTCCATCGGGTCTTCTTGCCCGGATCCACCGTCAGCTCGATATACGGCTCCGGGCAAAACGTCGTACGAATTGACCAGTAAACCAGTTTGGCGATTGGCACATCACCCGTAATGTGCACCCCCGCCTTCGCCTTCCGGTTCTCGAGGCGCACATCGTACGTCGCCGCCCCGGCAAACTCCCCGTAGGTGCTTTGCCCCTTCTGCAATTCGGCCGTATAGTGGATCTCCTTCCCCCGCGCCTCGGCCAGCGCATTGGCGAACGGCCGCGTCGGCTGCAACTCGAACGGGAACTGCACCACCGACTCGGGCCCTGTCGGCTGCCCGTCAATGACGAAGAAATTATGGTTGTACTGCTGCGTCTTGATCTGCTTGCGGCCGATGTTTTCGAGAGTATGTTCAATCCGCATGGTGTTCTTGCCCTTCACGAGCACGATCCATTTGGTGTAGCGGTAGGCATAGCCATCCGGTCCCTTGAGAATATGCGTGAAGCGGATCCGGTTCTTCTCCGCCTTCACCAGCCATTCGCCGGGGTCGAGAATCTGATACGTCTTGAAATTCTGGTAGGCCTTCTCGTCAGGCTTTCGCACGACACCTACGCCGATGCGAATAAACGTGCCACCCGGCGCCGCCTCGTCGTACCCAAGTCCAGCGTTATTGGTCTTGAACTCCTCGACCGGACCCATGATAGCGTCATGCAGCTTCGGGTCGTACTTCTCGAACCATTGCCCAAAGTACTCATGGTTTTTGGTCTTCAGACTGGGCATATTGCCCGACCAGTCGAACCGGGTCCCGCGATAGTAACCGTTCACCGGATCTGGCAGATACAGCTTGGCGGTGATCAAGCCATTCGAGATTTCGGCCGAGGGAAACTCAGTCGCCGGCAGTCCACCGGCCAGAAGCAGAAGCAGACAAAGGAGTCGCACGAAAGCACGATATCACGGCGCCGCTTAACGCGGTTGCAGGTTGGCGACGAGCGCTCGCACCTGCTTGGCGCGTTCCGGATTGGCCTTCTCCAGGCAATCAGCCCGCACACTCAACTGGCGCGGCCACACAACGGCTCCAGACCAATCATCCGGAGAAGGGGGCAAACCCCAATTTGTGAGCAAGGCACAAGCTTCGGCCTTCTTCCCCGCCTCGGCCAACGCCACGGCCAGAACCGGGTCCCAGCGCAGGCCCACTGCCAAGGGCTGTTGACCGATGAAGCCAGCCAGCGCCTGCGCCGCCTCTGCCGCCCGGCCCTGCGCCAAAGCCTGCAGCGCGGGACCCGCCGGCGGTGGCCCACCCGCCAACGGATTCGCCAGAAAATCGAACAGCGGCTTCACGCTGGGTAGCGACGCCGCTTGGCGAACGGCATCCGCGCGATGCCCCGTGCGCCAGAGCCAAAGACCTTGCACAATTCCGATTCCCGCCGGCATCCCCTGCTGATAGACGTTAAAGAATCGCTGCATGTGGCCGTCAGCGCGCTGCACTTGATTCTGCATCATGGCGGCTTCGCCCGCCTTCGCGTAAAGACGGCCCAGCTGATAGGCGGTATCCTTCTCCGCGGCCGCGAGATACGCCGCTTCCGCCGCCGCGAAGTCTCCCCGGATAAACGCCACGTCTCCAGCCAGGTCATGATCCGCCAAGGTCTGCGCCGGCTTTAGGTCCGGCCTCTCGTCCGTCATCGCCTGCGTCAAGCTCAGCCCGGCATACACCTGAAAACTGGTCGGTTCGGCCCGCAGCGCCGCCCGGAAAAACGGGATGGCCTCGGCAAATCGCCGGCGCTGATTTAGACTCTCCGCCGCCTGCAACTGCAAAGGAGCATTGGCGGGCCACGCCTTCGCCGCCGCCGTCACGGCTGCCGCGCGCCCGTCCACATCACCTCGAATCGAAGCTGCTGCAATTTCGAACTGGGCCTTTTCGAGCGGCGGCCAGGACCGCTGTAGCGCCTGCGCGACGACCCGGCCCGCGTCTTCCTGCCGGCCCCGAGACACCAGAAAGTTAATCCACTCTTCGTAGATGACACCATTATCGGGATACTGCCGCGCCAGATCCGCGAACTGTTCTTCGCTCGGATTGCGCGGGATACCCACGGCCGGAGCCGCCACCTGACGGGGAGTGACTCCGATCACCGCCCCAACCGCGGCCGCGCAGTTTGCCGCCGCGCACACAATCTCTCGCAAATGCCGCTGCGATGGGCCGTCGAACACCTGCAGAACGATTCCGTTTCGATCCAGCAACGGCTCCACGATGAAACTGGGGGAAACGTCCGCCGCCTGCCGTCGAGTCGGAAACGAAAAGACCATCGCATCGGCAAGCCCGGCGAAAGGTATCGTCAGGGCCAAGCGCAAGATCTGAGCACGATCCGACGCTGTTGCCGACAGGTCCTGGGGCGCTACGATCGCCAAGCGCACCACGTCAAGCCGCGGCGACTTCCCGCCGCAGGCGGTCAGAATAGCCATTCCAACGGCGAAGGCCAGGTATCGGCTACAGGACACGCGCTTCCAGTTTTAGAATCGCCTGGAACTCGGGATTCGCTTGCAGCTTGGCAAATTCCGGTTCCCCCAGGAATTTGCCGCCATTAACGTCCGCTCCGTATCGCCTGACTTGGCGTAGGTCTTCGCTAGGTAGTAGTGGAACTTGGCCCGCTCCGTGATGCTGCGCTCCTGCAGCAGCACTCCTTGTGTGCTCCGATGCTCGAACACTTCCGGATCGATCGAGAGAGCCTTTTGATAGGCCTCGAAGGCGTTGTCGTACTTCTTCCGCGCGAAGTAGGCGGTGCCCAGGTTGCTGTAGATGGAGGCGGAATTCGGATTGGACTTCAGCGCGCGGCGGTATTGCGAGATCGCCTTCCGATAGTTCCGCTGCGCATAGAAGACCGTTCCGAGATTGTTGATCGCTTCCGAATAATCCGGTTTGAGTTTCACCGCCCGCTCATACTGCCGCTTGGCCTGTGGCAACGCCATCATCTGGTGGTAGGCGATCCCAATTTTGTTCGCGAGAATGTGGCTCTCCGGCGATTCGCGATACACATCGGCCGCCTCGCGGAACATCTTCCGCGCCATGTAGATGTCTCCCCGGGTTTCGGGAGTTAAAACCGGGCGAGAAACCGAGGGCTCGATCGGCGAAGGACGCAGGCCGTTGGACTCGGGGATCTGGGCGAAGCTGACTACAGTCAGACAAGACGAAAGGGTAAACAGCAGCGGACGCATTGCAAGGGACCTCCTTTCTGACTGCAGTTTAACGCAAATTTACAGAAAGCGTTACTGGGCCCACGACGGTTTGGGGGCCACCGGAATTGGACGAACCTCGCGGGCCCCGCCCGCCTTCTGCGGACGCACCGGCTCGGCACCCCAGTCGGAAACCGCCGTTCCCGGGCCGCTCCCACCGTCGACTGCCTGCGGCTGGGTCCCCTGGAGATAAACCTCTTCCCGGGCATTCGAATTGTTCCCGGAAGCCAGCTTACCCGTCGCCGGGTCGATGTTCGCCACCACGACACCGCTCGGCTGCGGGAACTCGGTCGCGTTCCGGTAGGGCCGCTTGGTATGCGCCCGCTTCATGAATTCGGCCCAGATCGGCAGCGCGGACCGCGATCCTTCAAGGTCGAGTTCCGCGTTATCGTCAAAGCCCACCCAGACGGCGCAAATGAGCTTGGTCGTATACCCGGCAAACCAACCATCATGCGAGGTCCCCGTCTTTCCCGCCGCCGGGAAGCTAAAGCCCATCGAGCGAATGCCGGCGCCAGTTCCCGACCGGACAACCTCTTCCATCATGTTGGTCATGAGATACGCGACGTCCTCATCGAGAACCCGCCGGGATGGGTTGGGCTTCTTGGCGATCTCCTGGCCGCCCGAGTCCCGAATGCCGGTAATCCAACTGGGTGCGACGTAGATCCCCCGGTTTGCAAAAACGGTGTACGCCGCCGCGATCTCGATGGGCGTTGTCTCATAAGAGCCTAACGCCATCGAGGGAGTCGCTCGAATCGTTTTGCCCAATCCGACCTGCCGCGCCAACTGCGCCACTTCGCCGTAACCCGTTTCCTGCGCAATCTTCACCGCTGGAATGTTCAACGATTTGGCGAGCGCGGTCCGCAAGGTCACCTTTCCGAAAAAATGGGACTCGTGATTGTCGGGTTCATACAACTGCGAACCGAACCAGAACTGCGTTGGCTCATCATCAACAATTGACGCGGGGGTAAACGTCCGATTCTTTAAGGCCGCCGCGTAGACGAAGGGCTTGAACACCGAACCGGGCTGCCGCCGGGCCTGCGCCCGATTCAACTGACTGGCCCCGTAGCTGCGCCCCCCCACCAGCGCCCGGATCTGGCCGTTCGATGGATCAATTGCTACCAAGGCCACCTGCGCCGGGCCCGCGTTCTTTTTCTTTCGCCTCTCGAGGGCCTCGTCCACCTTCTTCATTCCGATCTGGACGGCTTCCTGCGCATCGCGCTGCAGTTCGGGGTCGAGAGAGGTGTAGATGCGGAACCCGCGGCTTTGGAAATCGTAATCCTGAAACTCGCTCTGCAGTGAGTCATTCACCAGGTCGATAAAGTACGGCGCGTCCGAGCTTTGTCCGCCACCCGTCACCACTGTCATCGGGGTAGCGATCGCCTCGGCATACGCCTTGTCGGTGATCTTGCCATTGTCCCGCATCAATTGCAGGACCAGATTACGCCGCTGTTTAGCCCTTTCCGGCCAGCGGATCGGGCTCGTGAAACTTGGCCGCTGGATCGTACCGGCCAGCATCGCCGCCTCGGGGAGCGTTAAGGAGCGCACGTCTTTTCCCAGGAATGCCTGCGCGGCTTCTCCGAACCAGATCTCTTCTTTGCTCAGCTTCTGCTCCAGGATGAGCGTAATGGCCAACTCCTCAAACTTCCGCTTCCAATTCTTGTCGAGGGTCAACCAAAGGTTTCGGGCTAACTGCTGGGTGATGGTTGACGCTCCTTCCGCCGCCCGGCGCTCCTTGATATCGACGTAGATCGCTTTGAGGATGCGCAAGGGGTCGAAGCCGGCGTGTTCAAAGAAGCGTTTGTCTTCGACGGAAGTGACCGCATCAACCAGCGTACGCGGAAGGTCCTTGAACCCTAGAATTCGGCGCTTCTCCCGCTTCTGGTCAAACAGGTTCGTAATCAGTTCCGGGGGTAGAGAGATCTGCCGTCTCGAAGTCTGATCGGAAAGCGACACGATCGACGTCGCCTTGTCGTTGTCGATGGCCAGCAGCACGCTTTCCACATCCGGACTTGCGTCCGGGCCGCTCAAGATCCGGACCGAGTTTCCTTCGACGCGGTACCAGCCCAACCGATTGTTCTCCGACTCGCTATACCCAGCATTCCGCAAAGTCGATACCACGCTGGGAACCGTCAATTCGTCCCCCACCGCGACCGACTTTGGCGCGGCAAAAATCATCGAGGTGTTGGGGAACGGACCGTTCTTCAGCTTCTCATCGATCAGGCTAGAGTAGTGGAAATAGAGAAATGTTGTAGTTAGCAGCGTCGTCGTGCCAACAAATACCGCCGCACCGACCAGAATCCGAAACCAACGGCCGCGGGTAGGGGGAGTAGCTGCGGGGACTCTCGTTGCAGGGGGGCGTTGCGCCATACGTCCTAATGGTACCCCAGCCTACTTCTCACTTTCGCTTAAACTCTCGAGCTCGCGCCAGATGTCATCGTCGTGTTTCCGCCAATCGTCCTTCTCCCGGCCCGAAAACTGAATCTGATGGACGTCCAACGTCCCATGTCCAAACGGACAGATGTACTCCATTTTAGGGCGGCCGAACTGCAACATCTGGTCCCAGGAACCGGTCGAGAGCGGCATCCGGAGGCGGCGCAGGCAGGTGCGGCACCGATAGCGCTGATCGAGGAAGCAAAGAAACACAAGGCCCGCGCCAATCAGGAAGAACAAAAAGATGGCGGTAGTCCAATAGAAATCCTGGCCGAAGCGCCCCAACTGATACGTGGCGATCGTCACCGGCTCGGGTAGCACCTGCTCCATACCCCACCAGAGCCCGCGCAAAACGGCTACCACCAACGCCAACTTGGCGACAAGAAACAGCCAGTATTTCATAAGTGTGTAGACTCCAATTGCCGCAGGAAGGTTGCCGTATTCGGCAAGAAACTGCAGGGCGCGCTAGTTCTCAAGCAGGTTTGTTGCCAGGAAGACCACGTTGGCTGGACGCTCGGCCAACCGCCGCATGAAATAGGGATACCAGGCCCCGCCATAAGGGACGTAGAGACGCAACCGCTGCCCCTCGCTCACCAATCGCTGCTGCCATTGCCGACGAATTCCATAAAGCATCTGGAACTCATAACGCTCCCGATCTAACTTTAGTTCCCTCGCATACGCCAACGCCCGCAACAGAACCTTCTCATCGTGGCTGGCAATCGCGGGATCGGTCCCTTCGCGCAACATCGTCTCCATCAACTTGACGAAGTTGGCGTCCACATCGGCCTTCCGGGGGTAGGCGAGGTCGGCCGGCTCTTGATAGGCCCCTTTGCATAACCGGATTGGAACACCCAGCCGGTTCAATTCGGCAACGTCTGTTTCAGTCCGGTACAGATACGCTTGTAAGACGGCGCGGACGCATCGGAACTCTTCATGCATCTGTTGCACGATCGCCAGCGTACGCTCGGTATACGCCGTCGACTCCATATCGATTTCGACGCGCGTCCCAATGGCCCGCGCCCGCTCGAAGACCGGACGGAGGTTCCGCCGGCAAACGTCATCGCCCAGGTCGAGACCAAACTGCGTCAGCTTGATGGCAACGGTGGCTTGCGTTCCGGCAGCGCCGATGGCATCAAGCGCCTCGACGATCTCGCGACTTGCCTCTGCCGCCTCCGCCTCGGTAGAAACGTTTTCTCCCAGGTGGTCGAGCGCCGTCAGAATTCCGGCGGCAGCGAGTTGGCGATTCACCTGCATCCCGGCTTGCAGCGTGTTGCCGGCGACAAAGCGGGAGGTCCATCCGGCGGCGCGCGGCGAGGTCTCAAGAAACTTTCGGAGAGTGCGATTGCGGGAAAGCGTCAGAAACAGGCTGCGTAGCATGGATAGTTCACCCCTCACCTACCGGCAAGCCCAGTGCGTGCATCAGGGCCAACGCGTTGCTGCCCGGCACCACCCCCGGCTTCATCCGGTAGTCAAAATGGATCTTGCCGTCCCGCAGCGAATCCGCGAAGTGGACCTGCCGGGATTGCGAGACCTCGGCCAAAGCGAGGTCGTGCGTCGTGACCAGCCCGATCGCCCCGCGCTCCCGCAACCCGCGCAGCACGCCTTCGGCGCCCATCCTCCGGTCGCGCGAGTTCGTTCCGCTCAGCAACTCATCAAGAAGAAACAGCACCGGTTCGCCCGATTCCGCCCGCGCGAGGATGTCGCGCAGCCGGGAGATTTCGGCAAAGAACCGCGAAGCGCCCTCCTGCAGCGAATCGTGGGTCGAAATCGAAGCACCCACCACCAGCCGGGACAGGCGCAGCCGCGTCGCCGCCACGGGCGCTCCCGCATGGGCCATCACCACCGCCAAACCCAGGGTCCGCAGAAAGGTGCTTTTGCCGCTCATGTTCGATCCGCTCACGAGCACGAAGGGATCGGCCAGCGACAGGGCCAAACTGTTGGCCACTGCCCGAGCCGGATCGAGTAGCGGATGCCGCAGGTCCGTGCCGTCCAAATGGGGCTCCGGGGAAGCGGTCCATTCGGGCCAGACCAGCTCCGGATTTTCGAACGCAAACGCCGACAGCGAAAGCAGCGCCTCCATCTCGCCCATGGCCGAAAGCCAGCGGCCGACCAGCGGCCCATTCTCGGCGCGCCAAGCGTCCGCGGCGAAGGCCAGATGCGTGCCCAGCATCATCAAGGGCCCGAGCACCCGCATGGCGGGATGATCCCGCGAGGTGATCCAGACGGCCAGCTTGGCCAATTGCCGGACGCGGGCCGAGGGCGCTGCGCCATCGGCCCGCAGCGCGGTGGTTAACGCCTGCAACTTTGGCGATTGAAAGGTCCGGTCTTCAAACACGGCCAAGGCGGCCGCAAACACTTCCAACTCCGCCGCGGCCGCCTCCGCCGCGTGGAGGGCATGCAAAACCCGCGGCCGCAGCCACAGTCCGAAAGCCGCCATTCCAGCCAATACCAAGAGGGCAACGCTCCAAAATCCGGTGATGTAGCCCGCCGCCAACCCCAGGGCCAACGCGGCGTTCCAACCGGCGACGAGCCATCGCCACTGCTGCGGAGGCATCTCCGGCGCGGCCTCGGCCCAGCGGCGGAGGGGCTCCGGATGGACGCTGGCGGCCACCGCCTCCGAGACGAGATACATCCGCTCGCGCAACGCCAGATCGTTGGCCAGTTCCCGGACGGCTTCCTCGCGCGACTGGATCTCCTGCGCCGCAGCGGGATGCAACAGCCAGTCAGCCAATGCCTTTTCGCCCATCCGGGTCCTCGCCTGGTTCAACCACTGGAACAGATTCCCGCGGCCAAACAAGTCGAGATCGCTTGCGTACAGATGGCGTTCCGGCAACCAAGCCAACCCGTCGCTACCCACGCCAGCCCACTTCCGGTCCAACCGGTCGAGCCCCCGCTCAAAGTAGCGGACGCTCCGCGCGGCCTCATCGCGCCGCTGCAGGACCCGATTGTGGATTAGGGCGGCTACGACAAAGCAGCCTACCGGCACCAACAGATACCAGGCGGGCCACACCGCTTGATACAAGGTCTTCCACGCCATATATGCCAAGAAGGCAAACAGGACGAGCCGCAGATATCCAAATTGTTCGTGCCGCGCCACGGCGGCACTCCAAACCTGCCGCCGCTCGGCGAGCGAGGCGCTATAAATTTCCCGAGGGGTTCCCACGTCAACTCAAGTATCGCGCGGAATCATGCCATCCTAGCCGTATCAGCCACCCACAACAATTGACCGCTATCGTGATTTTTGCCCTCACCTTCCTGGTGATGGCCGTGGGCTCCCTCCCAGGCCTCCGGCTCGACCGCACGGGCGCAGCGATTGTCGGCGGCGGCGCGATGCTCGCCGCGGGAGTTCTGAACCTGGAAGAGGCGTGGCGCGCTATCCACTATGAAACCATTCTCCTTCTGTTCGGCATGATGATCGTGGTAGCCAACCTGCGAATTGCCGGGTTCTTCCCCGTCGTCGCCCAATGGTTTGTGCGGCGTGCCCACGCACCCCAAACGCTTCTCGCCGCCGTGGTGTTTGTCACAGCCGTTCTTTCGGCTATGTTCGTCAACGACACCATTTGCATCGTGATGACGCCGCTTGTGCTCGAAATAACCCGCTCGCTCGGGCGCCGCCCGCTGCCTTACCTTCTCGGCGTCGCCATGGCTTCTAACGTCGGCAGCGCCGCCACCATCACCGGCAACCCCCAGAACATGATGATTGGTGGATTCTCGGGCATCCCCTACGCGACGTTCTTCGCGATCCTCGCTCCGGTGGCCTTTTTTGGCGTCGTGGTCACGTTTCTCCTCCTCCGCTGGCTCCATCGGGACGAGTTTCCCAGCCAAGCCCGGGTAGAGGTCCCGGAGCAGCCGATTGCGGTGGATCGCCTGCTGCTCGGCAAGTCGCTCACGGCCGCCATGGTGCTGTTTGGGGCGTTGTTCGTCGGCGCCCCGATTGCGGTTTCGGCGATGGTGGCCGGCGCCGCACTGCTCATCACGCGCCGAGTGCACCCCGAAGAGGTCTACGCACAGATCGACTGGCCACTGCTCGTTCTGTTTTGCGGGCTCTTCGTGGTGCTGGCCGGGGTGGAGAAAACCTCGCTCGACGAAGAGCTGTTCGCCTTTGCGGCTACGTTCCACCTGGAGAAACTCCCCACGCTCAGCTTAGCGTCGCTCATCCTGTCGAACCTTGTCTCGAATGTTCCTTCGGTGATGCTCTTCAAGCCGGTGATCCAGCGGATGCCCAACGTGCAGGAGGCCTGGTTAGCCCTTTCGATGTCCGCGACACTTGCCGGTAACCTGACGCTTTCGGGATCGATGGCCAACCTGATCGTCGCCGAACGCGCCCGGGAAGCGCACCGCATAACCTTTTTGGAGTACACGCGGGTAGGCTTACCCTTGACGCTCATCACCGTGGCGGCGGGAACTTTATGGCTCCTCTGGCTTAGACCATAAAGAGCGCGTAGCTGGCGTAGCCGAGCAGAGCTCCCAGAACTGAACCGACGACGACATCACTTAAGAAGTGCATACCCAGTAGAATCCGGGATGCCGCCACCAACATGGCGCAGAGAGTGAGTCCGGGCGCCAGCATCGGATAAACCAACCCGACCGGGACACAGATGGCAAAAGCCGTCATCGAATGCCCCGACGGAAACGAAAACTGATCCGGAGGCAACAACGTCGCCCAACAGTGCCGTTCGAGGGCGCACGGGCGGCGCCGTCCGGTAATCTTCTTGAGACGCAGGAAGAGAGCCACGCCCATCATCGCCGAAAACGTGGCGGCGCCCACCACGCGAAACCGCTCTTCGCCGCCGAGCGCCAGAACGGCGATCGCCAGCACATACCACAACCAGCCATCGCCACCTCGGGTGGCGTAAATGGAAGCCCAACGCACCAAGCGTGGAGCCTCCCAACGGTTGCAACGGCGCATCAGCCGATGATCCCGCTCTTCTATATAACTAACGAGAGTGGCCGCCACTCGCATACGTACATCCTAAGGGCAAAATGTTTACGGAAAAGTGACAAAACTGAAAAACATTTATGAAAGACTATGTTTGTACCTTGCCAAAACGTCCTCAGATTCATTTTTTGTTCTTCGACGCCGGTGGCGGCCACCGCGCGGCAGCTACCGCCCTTCAGCAGGTGATCGCTTCTCAGGAGCGGCCGTGGGACATCCAGCTGATCGATTTGCAGGACGTCCTCGACGAACTGGATATCTTCCGGAAGCTTACCGGTCTGCGCCTCGAGGAGATCTATAACCATCTGCTAGCGAAAGGCTGGACGCTCGGCTCCGCGCAACTCCTGCCCTTGATGCATGGCATCATCCGGATTTATCATCGCGCGCAGGTCCGTGTACTCACCCGATACTGGACCGAGAATCGGCCCGACCTGGTGGTCTCTCTCGTTCCCAACTTCAACCGGGCGATGTTCCAGGCTGTTCGCGCCGCCGCCCCTGCCGTGCCGTATGTCACCATCCTGACGGACATGGCGGACTATCCGCCCCATTTCTGGATCGAGAATCAACGCCAAACCTTCATTTGCGGTACGGATACGGCAGCCGAACAGGCCCGTGCCGCGGCGGCTCCCGGCGCCGATATCCACCGGGTCTCTGGCATGATCCTGCATCCTCGCTTCTACGAGGTTCCGCCGGTCGACCGCGCCGCCACGCTGCGGCAGTATGGCCTTGAACCTGGCATTCCGACGGGGCTCGTCCTGTTCGGTGGGGAAGGTTCGAGCAAGATGCTGGAGATCTACGACCGGATTAACGCGTCCCCGCTCAACGTGCAGCTCCTCCTGCTTTGCGGAAAGAACGAGAAGCTGGCGGCCAAGCTACGCGCCCGGCAGGGCCGGATTCGCAAACACGTTGAGGGTTTTACGCGCCAAGTCCCCGCCTTCATGCAAGTGGCCGATTTTTTCATCGGCAAGCCTGGTCCTGGCAGTGTGAGCGAAGCGATCCAAATGGGTCTTCCGGTGATCGTCGAGAAGAATGCTTGGACGTTGCCGCAGGAAAGGTTCAACGCTGATTGGGTGAAGCAGCAGGGCGTGGGCGAGTCGCTGAGCAGCTTCTCGCAGTTGGTACCGGCGCTCGAACGGATGCTCGTCCCGGAGACTCTTGAAAAGCTCCGCGGGCGCGTTGCGGCGATTGAGAACCGCGCCATTTTTGAGATACCCGAAATCCTCGCCAAGTTGCTGCCGTCACCGCATACAATGCAAAAGTGACCAAACTGCTCTCGCTGTTGGTAGTACTTGCCGCTTCTCTTTCCGCACAAGGCTTTGACGACTGGCTGAATCAGCAAGCCCAAAAACTGTTGGCGGAGCGCCGGGAGTCGCTGGCGCCGGTGAGGACCAAGGCCGATGCGGTGGCGCGGCAGCAGCTACTTCGGGAGAAACTCCTGCGGGTGATTGGCGGGTTGCCGACCTACTCCGGCCCGTTGAACCCGAAAGTCACCGGGCGGCTCGACGCGCCGACGCACTCGATTGAACTCGTTGCCCTTGAAAGCCTGCCCGGCTATTGGATGACGGCCAACCTGTACCTGCCGAAGAAACCGGGTAAACATCCGGCGATTCTCTTCTCGATCGGCCACTGGAACGAAGGGAAACCCGCGGCCCAGCGCATCGCGGCGAATCTAGCCGCGCAGGGCTTCGTTGTTCTGGCCTTCGACCCGATGGGCCAAGGCGAGCGCAGTCAGGCTTACGACCGGCGGCTGAACCGGGCGCTGGTTTATGGCGGGGTGCCGGAGCACTGGCTCGCCGGAACGCAGGCGTTACTGGTTGGCGATACGCTGGCCCGATACTTCATTTGGGACGCCAAGCGGGCGCTGGACTATCTGGTTTCGCATCCCGCCGTAGACCCCGAGCGGATCGGGGCGACGGGTTGCTCGGGTGGCGGAACCCAGACGACCTATATCTCCGCCCTCGACCCGCGCATCCGTGTGGCTGCGCCGCTTTGCTACATGAACTCGTTCGAGGTTCTGTTCCCCGGCTCGATTGGGGATTCCGAGCAGAGTCTGCCTAACTTTTTGTCCGAAGGGCTGGACCAGACGGACTACGTGCTGCACTTCGCCCCGAAGCCATGGCTGATCGGTTCAACCGAGGAGGACTTCTTTACGCCGGCCGGCGCCAAGGTTGTTTATGAAGGGGCCCGGAGCTTCTACCGGATCTTTGACGCCGAATCGAGCGTGAAGTGGGTGGTTGGGCCGGGCGGGCACGGTACGCCGAAGGAGGTCCGGACGGCGCTCTACGGCTGGTTTCAGCAGTGGCTGCTGGGCGGGACGGGCACGACCGGGGAGGACCCGAACATCCGCATGTTTACAAACGAAGAGTTGCTGGTGCTGCCGACGGGACAGGTGGCGACGGATTTGAAGAGCCGGGATCTGGTGGAGCTGCTGCGGGAGCGGCGGAAGGAGAACGCCCGGCCCGGCGACTTGGCAGCGGAGGTGCAGCGCCTGGTTAGGCCATTGACGGCGGCTCCTCCAGTGAAGGGTACGGAGGAGACGTTCACGTTCGAGCCCGAGCCCGGGGTGGTGGTGACCGGCCATTTTGTCCGGCCGCCGGGAACCGCGAAGCTGCCGGGGGTGGTTCATGTGGAGTCCGGCCCGACGCTTTCGGCCCGTGCGAAGGAGATCGCGGCGGCAGGAGCGGTGGTGCTGGCGATTGTGCCGCGCGGGCTGCCGGCTCCAAAGGAGTACGCCGAGTACGGCGACTGGATGGCGGCGACGCGGAGTTGGATGATCGGCCGCAACTTGCCGGGGATGCGGGCGCAGGATATCGCGGCAGCAGTGAAGATTCTGGCGGCGCGGCCCGATGTGGCGGCGGGGCCAATTCGCGGGGTGGCGGACGGGACCGCGGCAGTCTGGTTACTTCTGGCGAGCGCGGCCGAGCCGCGGCTGGGAAAGCTCTGGCTGGAGCGCGCTCCGTATAGCTTGGCGAGTTCCCTCGAATCGCCGGTGCACAAGTTCCTGCACGACGCTGTGATTCCCGGCTTTCTGCGCAGTTGGGACCTCGCCGATCTGGCGAAGGGACGGACGGTGCGCTGGGTGCAGCCGACGGACTGGAACAGCAACATAGTCAAGCTAAGCGGGTCGCAGTATTACTATCGCTACTTTGACGAGATGAATCAGTCGATCATCCGCGACTACCTACTGCGGTGAGCTACAAGGGCCGCTTCGCCCCGTCCCCGACGGGTCCGCTTCATTTCGGGTCGCTCGTCACGGCGACCGCCAGTTATCTGGAAGCGCGTTCGCGCGGCGGGCGGTGGATCGTCCGCATGGAGGACTTGGACCGGCCGCGCTGCCAGCCGGGCGCGGCGGAGGAGATCCTGCGCGCTTTGGCCGTGTATGGCTTCGTGATGGACGAACCGGTGCTGTACCAGTCGACGCGAGACGAGGCTTATGCGGCGGCGATTCGCCAGTTGGGTGATTTGGTATACCCGTGCGCTTGCTCGCGCCGGGACGTTTGCCGGTGCGCCGAGGGCTTGCCGCCGGGACGGCCGGCGCGCAGCTTAAAGATCCGGGGCGGCGATTTCGTCCTGCGGCGAGCCGATGGCCTCTATGCGTATCAGTTGGCCGTGGTGGTGGACGACGCGTTTCAGGGCATCACGGACATCGTACGGGGCGAGGACCTGCTGGACTCAACGCCGGGGCAGGTCTATCTCCACCGGGCGCTGGGTTTCCCCGTGCCGCGATACGTGCACGTTCCGCTGGTCCGGGACGCAAGCGGGGACAAGCTGAGTAAACAGACGCTGGCCCCGCCGCTGCCGTTCGACGATCCGGCGCCGGTGCTGCGCCGCGCGCTCGAGTTTCTGGGGCAGCAGCCGCCCGAGTTGCCGCTGGGGGACTTGTGGCGTTGGGCGATTTCGGCGTGGGACCTAAGGCGTTTGCCGCATGGTACTGACCGCGATTCCGGCCTATGCTGAGGCCATGGAGAATCATCCGGCGAAAGGGATTTTCGGGATCGCGTTCGGGGTTTGCCTCGGCACGATCATCGTCAACCGTCTGATTTTCGGCGACATTGATTGGGCCAAGGTACTCATGACCACCGCGATTGCGGGGGCCATGAGCTGGTGGTTTGTGGTTCGCAAACGGGCGAAGCAGGCTTAGCCCTTCACCACGACGTTCACGAGTTTATCGGGGACGACGATGATCTTGGCGATCCAGAGCGAGGCGTTCGAGCTCCTCTTTCGCGGTGCCGAAGGGGGCGAGCAGCCGGCTGCGGACTTTCCCGTTGACAGAGAGGACGACGTCCGCGCCTTCTTCCTGGGCCAGGGCTTCGTCATAGACTGGCCAGGGCTGCTTGAAGACGGGGCCAGTTCGGCCCATTTCCTCCCACATCTCTTCGCAGATGAACGGGGCGAAGGGAGCGAGCAGCAGAACGACTTTTTCGAGGACCTCGCGGCGGGTGGCGGGGGCAAGGGACGCTTCGTGGGTGTAGAGCTCGTTGACGAGTTCCATGAAGGCCGCGATGGACGTATTGAAGTGCCAGCGGCTTTCAAAGTCCTCAGTGATCTTCTTGATGGTCTGGTGGAGCTTGCGGAGCACCTTGCGGTCGGCGTCGCCGGGCTCGCCGGTTTCGTTGAGACGGTCGACGTTGCGGGTGACGAAGCGGAAGACGCGGCTTAAGAAGCGATAGGCGCCTTCGGCGCCGGCGTCGGTCCAATCGAGGTCGCGTTCGGGCGGGGCGGCGAAAAGTTCGAACAGACGGCCGGTGTCGGCGCCGAACTCGTCCATCATCGTGTCGGCGCTGATGACGTTGCCCTTGTTTTTGGACATTTTCGCGCCGTCTTTGATGACCATGCCCTGGGTGAAGAGGCGGGCGGCAGGCTCGGTCGCGCATCATCTTCGTCCAGAAGCGGGAGTAGATGAGATGGAGGATGGCGTGTTCGACGCCGCCGATGTACTGGTCGATGGGGAACCAGTATTTGATGGCTTCGGAGTCGAAGGGGGCGTCGTTGTTCTTGTTGTCGCAGTAGCGGTAGAAGTACCACGAGGAATCGACGAAGGTGTCCATCGTGTCGGTCTCGCGCCGAGCGGGCGCGCCGCACTGGGGGCAATCGACGTTGACGAACTCGGGGGTGCGGGCCAGGGGGCTTTCGCCTTTGCCGGTGAGTTGGGCGTCCTTGGGGAGGATGACCGGGAGGTCCTTATCGGGGACGGGCACGACGCCGCAGGCGGCGCAGTGGATCATCGGGATGGGGGTGCCCCAGTAGCGCTGGCGGGAGATGCCCCAATCCTTGATGCGGAAGGTGATGGCGGTTTCGCCGAAGCCCTGCTCCTTGGCGTGGGCGGCCATTTTCTGGCGCGCTTCGGCGGTGGGGAGGCTAGACCAAGGGCCCGAGTTCTGCGAGATGCCGTATTCCGTGAAGGGCAGTTCGGGCTCTTCGTTGGGGGCCGTGGTGACCACCGGGACGATGGGCAGGCCGTACTTCGTGCAGAATTCGAAGTCGCGTTCGTCGTGGGCGGGGACGGCCATGATGGCGCCGGTGCCGTAGCCAGAGAGGACGAAGTTGCCGACCCAGACAGGGACCTTTTCACCGCTGAAGGGGTTGATGGCAAACAGGCCGGTGTCGTAGCCGATCTTTTCCACTTCGCCGTAGCCCTGCTCTTCGGGGAAAATCTCGTCCTTGCCGGCCAGTTCCGGGCGGGCTTTGACGATGGGGTGGGTGCGCGACAGAATGAGGCAGGTGGCGCCGAAGATGGTGTCGACGCGGGTCGTGAAGACGCGGATCTTTTCGTCTGAACCGTCGAGGGTGAAGTCGACCTCGGCGCCTTCGCTGCGGCCGATCCAGTTGCGCTGCATGGCGAGGACGCGGTCCGGCCAGCCGCCTTCGAGGCCGCCGATTTCGTTCAGGAGTTCGTCGGCATAAGCCGTGATTTTGACGAACCACTGGGTGAGCTCTTTCTGTTCGACCGGGGTGGTTTCATGGCGCCAGCAGCAGCCGTTGACCACCTGTTCGTTAGCGAGAACGGTGCCACATTCGCGGCACCAGTTCAGCAGGGCTTCTTTGCGGTAGACGAGGCCCTTCTCCCACATGCGGGTGAAGAACCACTGGTTCCACTTGTAGTATTCGGGCTCGCAGGTGGAGACCTCGCGCGACCAGTCGTAGCTGAAACCCATGCGCCGGTGCTGGCGCTTCATCTCGGCGATGTTGTAGTTAGTCCACTCGTGGGGGTGGCGGTTGTTCTTGATGGCCGCGTTCTCGGCGGGCAGGCCGAAGGCGTCCCAGCCCATGGGATGGAGAACGTTGAAGCCGCGCATCCACTTGAAGCGGGCAAGAGCGTCGCCGATGGTGTAGTTGCGGATATGCCCGATGTGGAGGGTGCCGCTCGGGTAGGGGAGCATCTCAAGCACGTAATACTTGGGCTTCGAGCTGTTCTTCTCGGCGGCGAAGATGGTGGAGTCCGCGGCCCAGCGTTCGGACCATTTGGCTTCCACTTCGGAGTGGCTATACGTTCTTTCGGGCATGCTTGGTAGAGAGGCTCCAGAGGGCGTCGACGTTCTTCTTGTCGTCCCCTTCGTTGTCGATGGGGGTTTCGAGGATGAACGACTTAGTGCGCAATTTCGGGTGATTGAGGATGCGCCGAAACCCTTCCATTCCAATATAGCCTTCGCCGATGTTGGCATGGCGATCGAGCCTGGAGGCGAGGGCGCCCTTGCTGTCGTTGGTGTGGATGACGGGCACGTTTTCGAGGCCCAAAGTCGTGTCGGCTTCCTTCACGAAGGCTTTGAGCCCGGCTTCGGTAGCGATGTCGTAACCGGCGGCGTAGGAGTGGCAAGTATCGAGGCAGTACCCGATGCGGAGGCCGACGTGGGGGAGCGCGAGGTCGCGCATGGCGCTGAGTTCGGCGAGGCGGGAGCCGAGGACATTGCCCTGGCCGGCGGTGTTTTCAAGGAGGATGGTGAGGTGGTCGCTGGCGAGGCCCTGGCAGGCTTCGGCGAGGGCCTGGCTGAAGGCGTGGATGGCGGAATCGGGGGTTTGGTCCTTCGACGAGCCGGGGTGGACGACGAGGTATTCGGCGCCGATGGTGAGGGCCCGTTCGACTTCTCCGCGGAAGGCGGTGACGGACTTGGGGCGGTTGGCGGGGTCGATGGAACAGAGGTTGATGAGGTAGTTGGCGTGGATGACGAGGGGGGTGAGGTCGAGGCGGGCGCGGACGTCCTTCATGCGGAGGACGGCGGCGGGGTCAGGGGGTGGCGCGGCCCAGGTGCGGGGGCTGCCCGAGAAGATCTGGAAGCAGTTGGCGCCGAGTTCGTGGGCCTTGAGGCCGGCCTTTTCGAGGGAGCCGGAAGAGGAGGTATGGATGCCGATACGCAAGCCTTCAGGATACCGGATACGATGAGATATGCGCTTCTTGGGACTGGTTTTGCTGGCGAGTTTAGGGTTTGCGGCGGAGTGGAAGTTAGCTCCGTCGACGGCGAATACGGTGGACCTCTATGTGGAGAAGACGGGGTTCCTGAGCGGGAAGAAGCACTGGTTCCGTTTCCCGCAGTTCACGGGCTCGTTCAGCACAGACCCGGCTAAAGTGGAACTGCGTTTCGACGTGAAGGCGATGCAGTGCTTTGACACTTGGCTGAGTGAGAAAGACCAGAAGAAGGTGCTGGAGTATGCGCTGGGCAAGGAGACACTGGACGCGGCTCAGTACCCGACGGTAACTTTCGTATCGACGGCGGTGGCGGGCGGATCGGTAACCGGGAACCTGACGATCCGGGGGATCAGTAAGCCCGTGACGGTGACGATGAAGCAGACGGGCGAGGGGAGTTATGAGGGATCGGCGGTGTTTAAGATGACGGATTTCGGCATCAAGCCGGCGAAGGCAGCACTGGGGGCGATCGGGACGAAGGACGAGATGACCTTGCAGTTTCGATTGACAGGGACCCGCCCCTAGGAGTCCCTTAGTATCTCCGGCGGGCGACTCCGGTGCCGTAGTGATCTTTCAGGTTCTCGACGAAGTCAAACCGGTCACCGTATTGAACCTGAAATCGCCGCCAGACTGGGAGCAGGGTATGTTGCGGGTTGGTGAGGTCATCAAAGAGCAGGTAGCCACCAGCGGCTACATATTCGGCGACATTTGTCAGGTCCACCCAGGCACCCTCGTCGGAGTGGTCGCCGTCTACGTTGACGATATCGAACGTTCTATCGGGGTTTGCGGCAAAGTACTGGGGGACGGTGTGCCGGCTATCCCCACTGAAGAAGACAAGCTCTCCGGTGTGGCCGACCCCGGCCAATTGCTGGCGCACAAAGTCCGGACCAGGATTGTCCACACCAGCATAGGGAGAAATCCAGAGGTCGAACGCCGCGATGCTGACCTCTGGTGCGGTGGCGGCAACCATGGCAGACGTTTTCCCAAGGCGCACACCGATCTCTAAAAAGTTTTGTGGCCGCAGGGCGGACGCGATTTGGCGAAGGGCGCAGGCCAGGTCCCAATACTGCTCACCGGTCTGGATGCGGTTTTCGATTCTCGAGGACCATGCCACTAAGGCGGTATCCATATGCAGACGGCGGCAGATGGATACAACTTCCGCAGCATTGCCCGGCCTTACAACGTCAGCACAGAACTGAGGAAGCGAGTAAGAGACCATGGTCTCTTAGATAGTAACAAGGAGCGCGGACTGGGAGAAGGTCGAACGCAATGCCGCCGGCTTTTGTGTTGTGGCGGTGGCGGTGGCCGTCGCGGCAATCGTTGGAGGTGGCGCCAAGGATACGTTCGGCCGCTTAGAGGTTACTCCTAGCGGCGACGGTTGGACTCAAGGCGCTGGTTCGGGACGCCTCCGGGGTTGGACTTTTCAACACGCCGGGAGCCTACATGGGCGACATTGGTATTTTTAAGCCAAGGACCGAAGGTCTAGCCCGCACTGATTCGTGCATTTTGCGGAACGAAGCCAGATTCGTGGTCAAAGCTTCCGGCCGCACCGGCTGCCGCGACCTTCTGCGGCTCCGGGGCTGGTTCCGCCACCACGGGCGGCGCGGGCTGCGGCAGCTTTCTCCGCTTTTCCTGGGCGTGTTGTAGCAACTTGACGGCTCGCTGGTAGGATCGCTCGGCTGTCGTGAGATAGCGCTGGATCCGCTCCAGGTGCTTGTAACTGACTTCGCGCATGAACAGACCGGTGGTGAGGCTGTCGCCTTGTAACTCGGTCAGGTCGCTGACGCTTCTCCGGTTGATTCCCTGGGCGGTGAGGATCTGCTGGCTTTCGGTTTGCCCGAATAGGAGGTAGGCCGACTCGATGCGCTGCGCGCGGTTGAAGCGCCATAGAGCTTGCGCGAGCTGGTCCGTCAGCAGGGCCTCTTCGGCATTGGCCGGTTGATAGGCCGCCACGACGGATTGGCGCAGCGCCGCAAAATCCGACTCCGTCTCCCCGGCGATAAGGAGCGACTTGGCGCAGAGCCCGTGCGCGAGCCGGTTCTGGCTGGAGGCTGCTTTGCCCGCGGCGGTTTTTGGTCCGGTGGACTTTTGGGCGTTCTTGCGGTTGCGTTCGGCGAACACGGGCGGCAGCGGCGGTTGGGTGGCTCCGAGCTCCTCGCGGACGCTGTTATTGAGATCCGCGATGTGTGCATCGAGCTTGCGGATGAGATGGGGCGGCGCGGCATCGAAGTTATCGGCATAGGGCCGGAGGGCGTTGAAATCCTCGGTGGTGAACATGCAGTTAGCTCCTGACTGAATTGGGACGGGAGTTCCCTTCCCGCTTCGAGTTTTGCGGAGCGTGGTGGAGGTTCCGGGGTGGCTGGCCGGTAACTGGTTGATTTCGAGCGAGATATTTTTCCGGATGGGGGTGGACCGCGTGACTACTGGCTGTTCGCGCCGCCGCCTCCGGTGGCGGTGCAGGGGATGGTGACGCCGATGACGTCACTGTCCAGGAGGAGATCGAAGCTGGTGGGGGTTAGCTTCTGATCGATCCAGGCGTAGCGGCGGGCAAGGTCCCCTTTGCAGATGACGCGGGACTTGGGGTCCACGGTGAGGACCTCGGAGGCGAGGGCTTGGACGTCGCGGGCGTTGGCGCTGAGGGTTAGGGCGGGTCCGTCCCAGTTCGGGGCGGCATCGGCATTGGTCCAGGCGCCGGAACGGTGCCAGGCGGGGCCATAGCCATCGGTGCTTTGGGTAAAGTCGCTGACGGCGATGCGAAAGCGCGGGGTCGTGCTGTTGAAGGCGGCGACGCTGACGATGGCGCGGCGCGGCAAGAGGGTGAGGGAGCGCAACGGGCCGCCGGTCCACATGTTGCGCGTCCACAGCACCGCTTCGGAGGTGGCGTCCTGAACGGAGGAGATGGCGGCGTAGCAGTCGCCGGTTTGGGGGTTGCCGGCGAGGGAGATGGAGACCGCGCCGGGCCCTCCGGCGCCAAGCCCTGCGGGATACCAGGAGTTGGCCCCAGTCCGAGTATAGACGGTAAAGAGTTGAACGCCCGTGCCGCAGGCGGTGGCGCCATACCATTGGAACTGAAAGCCCACGAGGACCAGGGGGACTTTGCTGCCACGAGCAATGGGGATGACGGCGATGGCGGGAGTCGCCGACATGGAAGGGCCACAGAGCGTCATGGGAACGACGAATTCGGCGTTGACCGAGATGTTCTGCGGGGTGTTCACCGGGAACTTAGCCCAACGGACGCCGTAGCCAGTGTAGGCCACATGGATCTCATTACGAAACGCGGCTAGGGCGACCTCGTCGCCGCCGGTGAGGAGAAATGGCGCGGACCAGGTGTATTGGTTGAAGTATCGGTAGTAAATGTTGTTCGCTCGATGATACGCGACGGCGACCATGCCGTTCTGCGTGATGGCGATGGCGGGACGGTTGGCGCCGGACGCCAGGAGGAGCGGGGTGGACCAGGGGCTGGCACCGGAGGCCGAGGCGGAGTAATAGACGCCGGCCGGGGTGGTGAAGACGGCCTGGAGGCCCGAGGAGCCGTGGGCAAGCTTGGCGGCATTGACGCCATAGAGAGCGAAGGGCTGAGCGACGGTAGCGACCTTGGTTTGGCCGGCTTGGGCGAGCGGCGATAGGCCGGCGAGGAGAAGTAGGGACAGCGGGAGAGGGTTCGTCATGGGTCTTGGTTTCGCAGGGAGGTTCCTTTTGTTCTGCGGCAAGTGAGGACGGGCGGGGCCAAGATGCTGGTGAAAGACTTTAGGAGGAGGGCACGTAGCGGAGGAGCCTCCAGTGCAGGGCTTGCCATTCGTAGTAGTAGGAACCGCACTGGGTGTCTTCGGGGCCGCCGCGGGCGATGAGGAGGCGGCTTTGGCGTTGGAATTGGAGGGGGCCGGCGTGGGTGGGGGTCTCGTCGGGATAGGGGGTGAGGCCGTACCCGCCGAGGATGGAGCACGGGGCGGGGTAGACTTGGCCGGTTTGGGCGTCGATGACGGCTAGCGAGGGGCAACTGCTGCCGCAGCCCCAGGTGGCGATGGTGTAGTGACCGGCGAAGTTGGGGCCTTGGGCGGCGCCTTCGCGGATGCTGGTGCGGAAGAGCCGGGCGCCGGGGGCGAGGACATTGGGCGGCGCGGGGCGGCCGGCGAAGTGGGTGGGCGCGGGGTACTCTGCAAAGCGGGGGAGCGGGACGGGGGCCGGTTGTGCGGCAGCGATGGCGAGAGTGGCCGCGAGGAGGAGGCGGTGGGCCAAGGGGGGCACGGGCTTAGAATATCGGAAGAGTGGGTTCGTTGGCTTCGTTTATTTGGTGTTTTCCCGGAGCTTCGGCGACTTTTTCGGTCACTTCCGAGTGTTTTGGGTGCGGCTAGTCGATTCGGTCACCGTTAGTTGGTTGAGCCAGAAAATGGAGGAAGTGCGCTGTTCGAGAGTCCGTCATTCTATGCTTTAGGCGGCTGTCCTTTAGGCGGCTGTCCTTTCGGCGGGGATTTTCCCGTCATCGAGGTGTACCGATGGGACGTAAGTGGCGGGGGCAGCGCTGAGGCGAAGCGACTGGGCACCGTTCCTTGTCTTGGAGAGCCCGCTCGACTGTCTCCCGGCGACGCGCCGTCCGGACGTTGTCGCTTGGGTTCCGTCCGGCAACAGGATCCCAGAGCCACCACCCGCGTGGCCGACTTACGAGTGGTGCGTGATTCAGGATGAATAGCTCTACACTTCGCGACAAGACATTTCCTTTCGCCGAGCATCCCAAACACGCCGCAAAAATCACCTGCGCCGATCGCTGGAGTACCAGTTTTGGACCAGGCCCATTGCTGGCTTCTTCCATGGCGTGAGTGAACGATCATTTTCACTGCCGAATCCGTCAGTGTCGACCTTCCACCAGTACATCCCCATGAACCACGGCTTCTGATAGAGCGCTTCAAATACCGCTTGATAGCAGCGGGTCTGCTCTTCCATGGACAGCTTTGCGATTGGCTCCGCCCACGGCGCTCTGTGTGCGTTCTCCGTGGACGCAAAGCCTACTTCAGTTAGGATCACGGGTTTCTGGTAACGTTCGTGAACGCGTTCCAGCTTTTTGACAATGTCGGAGTAGTCGTACGAATCGGGCAGCGGGTAATCGTTGTCGATGCCCACGTAGTCCAGCGCGTCCCAGAATGTAATGCTTTCGAACTGCTCGCCTTGAGAAGGGCAAACTGTCAGCGGGCCAGGATACACGCGTCGAGCGCGTCGTATCACGTCTCGCCACTCCGCGTCATAGACAGAAGCCCGGCCCATCTCGTACCCAACGCAATAGAGGTCCATGTGAATTCTGGAAGCCAAACGTCCCAGCCGCTCAATTCCCTCGCCATGCTTGCCAAACCAGGCTTGCCGATTGGATTCAGAGGCAAGGTCGGACTCACATGGGCGGTGATGCGGCTTCAGCATCACCTTCATCCCGAGGAGATGTGCCCGGCGCACAAGGACCTCGATTTCAGCTTCACCTTCGCGATCCCCAATTGGGCGTTGGTCCACACCGTGTATCACGATGGCAATCGAATCGACGCTCTTGCCGGCCAATTCACGAAGAAGGCGGTGTGTTCTTTCAGACCCGAATGGCGCACGATCAGCTACCAAGCTGACGCCTCTTTGGAAGAAGTGCTTGACGAATGGCTGGTCAGAACCAACGGCCTTCGTCCCGGCAAGCACGGCCATCGTGTCGTGGTGACGACGCTCTTTTAGCGCCGGACCTGCCATCCAAAGAAGCAGCCAACAGACCACCGCGGCCACCAAGCAGGTGCCGGGTAGCCACGGAGAGGGGTGCCGGTCGGCGCGAGAATGTTCCGCAGCACGGAGGCTGGCCAGCAGCCCCGCACAAGCCAATGGCACAACACCGGCAGGCCGACACGCTGCGAAAGACCAAGTCGGACTCCGCGGCCAAGCGCCTGCTCGCCAACGGCGCAACGGAGCGCGTCGCCGCTTCGCAACTGCGCGCTGGGGATCAAGTGGTGTGCGAAGCGGGCGACATCATTCCGGGAGACGGCGAGGGAATCGAGGGTATTGCCACGGTGGACGAATCGGTCATCACTGGCGAAAGCGCACCGGTGATCCGCGAGTCCGGCGGTGATCGCTCGGCCGTCACAGGCGGTACGCGCGTGCTGTCCGATCAGATCAAGATCAAGATTACATCCAACCCCGGCGAGACGTTTCTTGATCGCATGATTGCCTTTGTGGAAGGCGCCGAGCGGCAGAAGACGCCAAACGAGATCGCGCTGAATATTCTGATCGCCGGACTCACGCTGATCTTTCTGCTCGCCGTCGTCACGCTGCAGCCTTTCTCCCAATACGCCGTTGAAGCCTCGGGTACGGGTGCGGTCCCAAGTGTCGCGGTTCTGGTTTCATTGTTGGTCTGCCTGATTCCGACGACGATTGGAGGGCTGCTGTCGGCCATTGGCATCGCGGGCATGGATCGCGTGATGCAACACAACGTGCTCGCCATGAGCGGGAAAGCCATCGAAGCGGCGGGCGACGTAAATACGTTGCTGCTTGACAAAACCGGCACGATCACGATTGGCAACCGGCAAGCCGTCGAGTTTCTGCCCGTCACGGGTGTTACGGAGACGGAACTGGCCGAAGCTGCAGAACTTTCCAGCCTGGCCGATGAAACGCCGGAAGGACGCTCGGTGGTGGTGCTGGCGAAAGAGAAGTACGGCCTGCGCGGCCGCGAATTGGCTCACCACGAGGCGCACTTTATACCGTTCTCGGCCTACACGAGAATGAGCGGCGTGGACATAAACAGCGACCATTTACGTAAAGGCGCCACCGATTCGATCGCGCAGTTCGTCAAGGAGCAAGGCGGCGCAGTGCCAGCCGAACTGCACGAGATCGCCGAACGGATCTCACGGCAAGGCGGCACACCCCTTGCTGTGGCCAACGGTAGCCGCGCGCTCGGCGTGATCCACTTAAAGGATGTCGTAAAGGGCGGCATGAAGGACAGGCTGGCGCAGCTTCGCCGCATGGGCATCAGCACAGTCATGATCACTGGCGACAATCCGCTTACTGCCGCTGCCATCGCCGCCGAAGCCGGTGTAGATAACTTCCTGGCCCAGGCCTCCCCGGCCGACAAGCTGAACTACATCAAGAAGGAACAGGCTGAAGGCAGGCTGGTGGCCATGACCGGCGACGGCACCAACGATGCCCCTGCGCTGGCGCAAGCCGACGTTGGCCTCGCGATGAATACCGGCACCATGGCTGCGAAAGAAGCGGGCAACATGGTGGACCTCGATTCCAACCCGACGAAGCTCATTGAAGTGGTGGCCATTGGCAAGCAACTACTCATCACGCGCGGCGCGCTGACCACATTTTCAATCGCCAACGACGTGGCGAAGTACTTCGCCATCATTCCGGCGAGGTTCATGGCGACCTATCCCGCCCTCGGTGCCCTTAACGTCATGGGGCTTCACAATCCGAAAAGCGCCGTGCTCGCCGCCGTGATCTTCAACGCGCTGATTATCATTGCGCTCGTGCCCTTGGCGTTGCGCGGCGTGAAGTACCGTCCCGAAACGGCGGGATCGTTGTTGCGCCGCAACATGCTGGTCTATGGTCTGGGAGGCCTGGTTGTGCCCTTCCCCGGCATTTGGATGATTGATCGCCTCGTCCACGCATTGGGCTTGGCTTAAGGAGAGACTGCTATGTGGAAACAGATGCTACCTGGATTCCGAATGACGCTGCTACTGACTGTGCTGACCGGCCTGTTGTACCCCGGGATGGTCACAGCAATCTGTAAACTGCTGTTCCCACACCAAGCGAACGGCAGCCTGTTGGAACGTAATGGCAAAGTAATCGGATCTGCATTGATCGGTCAGAGCTTCTGCGCGCCGCAGTACTTTCATCCGCGTCCCTCCGCAGCAGGCACGAATGGCTACGACGCCGCGTCTTCGGGCGGCTCCAATCTGGGCCCGACCAGCCAGAAACTGATCGACCGGGTGGCGGCGGGAAAGGCAAATTGGCAGGGCACTGTACCCGCGGACCTGCTGACAGCGAGCGCCAGTGGGCTCGACCCGCACATCAGTCCAGCCTCAGCCCGTTTACAGGCGGCAAGAGTAGCCACAGCCCGAGGGCTTCCGGAATCAACCGTGCTGGAACTGATCGGCCAGTTCACGGAGGATCGCGATCTTGGCTTTCTCGGGGAACCGCGGGTAAACGTGCTGTTGCTGAATTTGGCACTTGACGAGAGGAATCACAAATGAAGTTGTTATCCCTGGCCTTACTGCTTCCCATCCTGGCGGTGGCCCAAGCCCCAATGAACTTGACCGAGCGTGAAAAGATGCTGCTCGATAAAATCGCGGCCCTGGAAGAGCGTCTCTCTGCCCTGGAAAAACGCGTTTTGGTGCCTGCCGCATCGACTGTGGTGGCGACCGCGCAACCGGCCGTCGCAGCTGCCCCAGTGGAGAAACCGTCTATTGAGTTGCCTGACACCACCGTTAACTTCTTCTTCGATGGCTACTACGCCTGGAACACAAATCGGCCACTGGGACGGGTGAATCTCCTGCGCGCCTACGACGTAACCGCGAACAGCTTCGGCATCAACCAGACTGGGATGATGGCGGAGAGATCCGTAGACCTGGCGGCTGGGAAACGCTGGGGCTACCGGCTTGACCTGATGGCGGGCCAGGCTACAGAAACTCTACAAGGGGCTACGGCGAACGAAAACCGCCCGCAGGTCTATCGGCATGTCTTCCAAGCGTACGGCACCTATGTTGTCCCGGTGGGTCAAGGCTTAACCGTGGATTTCGGCAAATGGGCCAGCGCACTAGGCCCGGAGGGCAACTACACGAAGGACCAGATCAATTACTCGCGGAGTTACTTCTTCAACTTCCTGCCCTTTTACCACATGGGTTTTCGCAGTACCTATGCGGTCAACGACAAGCTAAGCGTGGCGTATTGGCTAGTGAATGGGGCCAACCAGACCGAGGACTTCAACGGCTTCAAGTCTCAGTTGGGTCAGGCCGTGATCAAGCCCACGAAAAATCTCACTTGGACCCTGAATTACTACAACGGTCAGGAACAGCGGGATGCCGGACTCTCCTTGCGTGCCCCGCGCGGCCGCTTCCACGTTGTGGATACCTACGCGTTTTTGAACGCCACAGAAAAACTCACGCTTGGCGGCGAGTTCGACTATGTCATCAATCGGGTGGAATCGAATGACGCGCCCCAGCGCATAACCGGAGGTGCGGCGTACTTCCGCTACCAGTTCACCCCGAAGGCGTATTTTGGCCAGCGTTACACACGCCTCAATGACCATGCCGGTCTCTTTAGTGGGGTCCAGCAGAGCTTGAACGACCTCACCTCCACTTTCGGCTATCGTCCGGCTGATGGCTTTGAAACCCGGCTTGAGTATCGACGCGATTTTTCGAACGCACCTTTCTTCTTGCGCAGCGATCCGGGGTCGCTATCCAAGCACCAGGACACCTTCACTTTGGGACTTCTCTGGTGGTTTGGCGGCAAACGCGGTAGTTGGTAAGCCGTGATGCCCGACTCGGATCGTCGCCGTCTCAGCCCCGAGGAATTGCTGCGCCATGTTGAAGCTGAAGAACGCTTTGCCAAACGTGGCCGGCTCAAGGTCTTTCTCGGTTACGCCTCCGGGGTGGGCAAGTCTTTCCGCATGCTGGATGAAGGGCGCCGCCGCAAATTAAGAGGCCAGGATGTTATTGTTGGTGCGGTTCAGGCGTCCGAAGACGAGACGATCGTTGAATTGCTCCACGGTCTGGAGTTGATCCAGCCGCTTGCCAATGGAGCCCTTGACTTGGACGCGATTTGCCGCCGGCGACCTTCCGTCTGCCTCATTGACGGTTTGGCGTATCGGAACTCGTCCGGCGGGCGGAACGAGTTCCGCTGGCAGGATGTGGAGGAGCTACTAGCCTCTGGCATCTCGGTGATGACTACCATCAATCTGCAATACATTGCCGAGAAGCAAGAGCGCGTCGAAGCCATTCGTCGCAAACGAGTGAACGATTCCGTGCCAGAGAGTTTCCTGCTCAGAGCCGATGACATCGAAGTGGTGGACGCGCCCGCGTTGGACCCACAGCTCTCGGAGCTGAGAGAAATCGCTCTCGTGCTAGCTGCGGAAGTGGTGGACGCGCAACTGGTCGAATATCTCAAGCGCCACGGCATCGAGCAGACCTATGGCGCCCACGAGCGCATCCTAGTGTGCATTACCCCACGTTCCAATGCCGATTTGATGATTAGCCGCGGCCGTCGCCAGGCGGATCGTTTCCACGGGGATTTGTTCGTGGTCTACGTTGAGCAGCTAGGTCTGTCGGAATCTGACCGCGCGATGCTGGAGCAGAACCTGGCCGCCGCCCGCTCATTGAAGGCCAAAATCGAGGTTCTGCGCGGGGATGATGTGGTGGATGCGATTCTCGAATTCGCGCGGCGCGAGGCAATTACGCAAATTTTCGTTGGCCACAGCCAGCGCGCTGGCTTTTGGCAGCGATTCCGGCCGAATCCCGTGGAGCGGCTCATTTTGGAGTCGGGCAACATGGATGTTCGCGTGTTTCCCCAGGGCGAACTGGGAACAACGGAAGCGGAGACGATAACCTGATCTAATGACTGTTGCCGAAGGCAAGCTGAAGGTGATCCTGGGTTACGCCGCAGGTGTCGGGAAGACTTTCCGCATGCTCGAAGAGGGGCAGGCGTTGCGGGCGGAAGGCCGCGACGTCGTAGTCGGCTATTTTGAACCGCACGGTCGCCGGGACACGATTGCCAAAACCGAAGGATTGGAAACAGTACCCCGCAAGATCATCAGCTATCGCGATAGGCCATTCGAGGAGATGGACACAGAGGCGATCCTGGACCGGCGCCCGGAGATCTGTCTGGTTGATGAATTCCCTCATACCAATGTTCCAGGAACCCCCCGTGCTAAACGTTGGGAAGACGTGCTGATGCTGCTCGAGGCTGGCATTGACGTCATCACCACCATGAACATCCAGCACCTGGAAAGCCTCAACGACCAAGTTCGAGAAGTCTCCGGTATTCAGGTGCGTGAGACGGTACCAGACTGGGTTCTGAAACGGGCTAACGATATCGTTTTCGTCGATCTCACGCCCGGTGCGCTGCTGAACCGTTTGGATCGTGGCGTTGTCTATGCCCCGGAAAAAGCTCAACGCGCCAAAGAGAATTTCTTTAAGGAGCCAACTCTGGCGGCCCTGCGAGAAATGGCTCTGCGGCAGACCGCTCATGAGGTGGATCTCCGCCAGCAAGCCTCTCCGAAGGAACATGAGCGCATTCTCATTCACATCACCGATTCCCCCTCCGCCGTTGGACTGATCCGGCGCGGACGTCGAGTCGCGGATTACTTGCGCGCCGACTGCTTCGCGGTCACGGTCATACCGGGTCCGGGGCTTACTTCGCTTCCGATCGAAGAGCGCGAGGCGCTAGATCGCCACCTCGACTTCGCGCGCAAACTTCACATCGACACTCGGATCCTCGACGCGGAGAATGCTGCTGAGGCCTTGGTCGCCTTCGCCCGCACGAACGGAATTTCGCAGATCTTTCTTTCCAAGCCGCAGCGGCCGAAGTTGCGTTTCCTCGCCGCGAAGCAACTGCTCGCAATGCAGGTGCTTCGTGCCGCATGTGGTATTCAGGTCACCGTGGTTGCAGACCGCCAAGCTTAGTAATCGCGAAAGCCAAAACAGCCCACCCAGAGACGTACTTTAGTTGCGCAATCGTCTTTTCTTGCGTAAGTATTCGTCCTGTAATCAACAACTTGCGAAAATCAGCCTACTTCTAACACAGGGGGAATGCCAAGTCGCCAAAGAGAGCGTAAAGGCGAAGTTTCGCCGTTTGGTGGAGGGCGTGCTGGAACGGTTGCGCACGCGGGCGGCGGAAGACCGCGGACTGCAGGCCGAGTGGGATGCTGTGCTCGAGACCAAGCGGGATGCGGAACAGCGAGCGTTCTGTGAGAAAGCGGCCCGGCTGGGATTGGACCCGTTTTCTCTGCCGGCGGAAGCGGCAGCGGAAGTGGAAGGGTTGTCCGCCTTGGTCTCGGGCGAACTGGCCGATGACCTGTGCGATGCGGTGAGTTGGCAGGAGTTGGGAAACAGCGGGCGAGCGGTGCACCAGTTTTTAGGGTCGGCCCTGGCGACGGAAGGAGCGGCCGGAGATTGGGAACGGGTCGTCCGGGAACTCGCCATCCGCGGCGCGGAAAACCCATGGCAGGAGGGGTATCGGGTGGCCGGGGCGCTGCGGGCGATGCTGCAATGGGAGGGCCCGTTGCAGCAGGGATTCGAGACAGCGCTGGGCCAGCAGTTGGGCGCGATGAGTGTCCGGGAGTTTGGATCGGGGCGCGAACTCGAGGCCATTGTTGTGCCTACCCAACAGGGCTCTCCGATGATCGGGGTATCCGGCGGCCGTGCCGAGACGAGGCGACGCTTCCTGGTTTGCCGGGCGCTGGGCGGCTTTCTGGCTAGCGGTGGCGCTGCATTGGTAACGGGAAGCGGGACGGAACGGCAGCGGCGGAACCGGGCGTTTGCGGCGGAGTTCCTGGCGCCGGCAGCAGCGATTCGGGAGCGGTTGCCGCAGGGGCGCCCGGGCGAAGAGGACTTGGCGGAACTGGCCGCGACGTTTACCGTATCCGAATGGGTGATCCGCCATCAGGTGGAGAACCATGGGTTGGCGGAGACTGCCGAGTAGACGTGGCGCCGCCCCCGCACCGATGGGCGGGCGCGGCTAGAGGCCGCGGGCGGCTTGGGTCTTTTCGAGGAAGATGAGACCGTCGAAGTACTTGCCGGGGGCGAAGCGGCGGAGGTTCGCTTGGGCGGGATTTTCGACAGTCCACATCGCTCCGATTTCGCGGAATTCGTGGCGGCCCTCCAAGAACTCACCCAACGGCGACACTCGCCCCGGGGGCTGGCGGAACGCGGCGAAATCCAAGAAAAACAACGGACGGCCCGCCGCACTCAACACGGCCGAACCACTGCCCGCCGGGGCTGGCGGTATCTCGTGCGTCGCCAGCGCCCGGCTGAGCCCCGAACCCACCGCGCGCACCGTCCCCGTGTGGATCGCAAACCCCAACACATACAGCTCCCGCCCAAACTGCTCGCGGAGACGGGCACCCATCGATCGCTGTTGATTCTCTGGATCGTCCTCCTTCGCCACATGACCGTTGTGCGCCCACAACACGATCTTGTGGCCGGGGTACACGTCGCGGGCGAGCCAGGCGACGTTGTCCGCCATCCGCTCGTCGCGATAGCCCGGGGCCACGCCGGGGGTGCGGTTGCGCAGGGCCTGGGCGACAATCCGCGTCATCTGCAAGGCATCGCGCGTGGCGTCGGCGCCAGCGGAACGGACGAGCGCGGCGTGGCGGGCGGTGAGGAGCGCCGTCACCCGCTCCGCCTGCTCGGCGGCGTCGATGAAAGCGGGGTCCTGCGGTCGATTGACGGAGAGACCGGTGGACCATTGGTAGGCTACGGCCACGGCGGCCGCGTCCTGCGGGGAGCCATGCTGCTGGATGAACGTCGCGACGCGCTCGGCCGCGACGCGCCAGGTCTGCATGTCAAACGAGGTGAAACTGAGAATCGGATGCGGGCCGGGGGCTTGGTTGAAGGCGCGCATCCATTCGACCGTCGCGAGGACCTCTTCGGTCTGCCAGGTCCAGAAGTACATGCCGTCGAGGGCGGCGCGGAGGTCGCCTTCACCGGTTTTGATGTAGCGATCCACCGCTAGGGACTCGGGCCAGTTGGCTTCCATGGCGAAGACCGTGAAGCCTTTTTCCTTGACGAGGCATTCGAGCAAGCGATGCTTCATTTGAAAGATCTCGCGGGTGCCGTGGGTGGCTTCGCCGAGGGCAACGATGCGGGAGTCGCCGACGGCTTTACCGAAGACGGCGAGATCGGCCGAGGGGGCGCCGGGGGCGGCGGTGGTGAGAGGGGTGGCCTGGGTGGCGAGTTGGCCGGCGATGCGCTGGATGGCCCCGGACGATACCGTGTCGCCGGGCGACTGGACGGAGGTGATTTGGACCTCTTTTCGCTTCCATTCGCCGGTGGCGGAGCGCTGCCACAGGTCGCGGGTGGTGGTGCGGGTGCGGCGGGTGCGATGGGCGGCTTCGAGGAGGGCGTCGATGCGGGTGGCTACGGTGGCTTCGTCGCCGGTGATGGTGATGGAGAACAGTTCGGTGCGGGCGGATTGGGTGGTGGTGGGAGCGTCGAGCGGCTGGAGCTGCTGGCGGAAGAAGTCGGCGAGGGGGACGCGGAAGCCGTCGCCTTTGACGGTGGCGGTGGGCAGGGCGAGGGCGAGGAGATCGTCGAGGCGTCCGCCCGAGCTTTGCGCGGCGTCGAGGCGTTGATAGAGGGTACTGAAGAGAGCGCGGCTTTGCGGATCCTGCTCGGCAGGCGCTTCGGCGGCGAAGGATACCTCGTCGACCCAGACCCGGGCCTTGCCCCGCGCCACGACGCCGAAGTAGATGCTTTTGGCGGCGGGGTGGACGGGACCGGCGATTTCGTAGACGGCCCAGCCTTTTTGGGGTGCGAGGGTGTTGGGTGCGGTAGGGTTGGGGCGCACGGGCCGATCCTGGATGTTGTCAAAGAAGTCCGTATTGCCGCCGGGCAGATCGACGCGGAGCCAAGGGAGGGCGATGTCGGTACCTTGGCTGCCTTCGACGCGGACGGCGACGCGATAGACGATGCGTTTTCCGGCGAAGGCGCTGGCGTCGACGGCTTGCATTACGTTGCCGAACGAATTGGGGAGCGGGGGTCGGGTTGGAAGATGGTGACGCAGCCGCCTTTCAGGCAGTCGTCGCCGCGGCGGACGGTGAGGATGGTGTAGGCGGAGTTGGCGTACCAGCCGGGAGATTGGTTGGCGCCGGGGGCGCCGTCGTCGAAGCTGAGATTGGACGGGGTGGTGGCCAACGGAGTGGGCTGGGCGACAAGGGCCGGGAGGAGCGCGAGAGCGAGGAGGGGGCAGAGAACGATGGGGAGTCTCATAGGTTCAGTTGGGGCTCACAGGAGATAGCGAGGAATCGGAGGAACGGGGGCCAAGTGAGGGCGGCCGGTATGCTAGCATCTGTAAAACAAGGGCGAGTTATGGGCGGTTGGACCCTTGTCTTCTTGAGGAGCAACGATCCCCGATGTCTGTCAATCCAGTTCACTTCCAGGCGCTTGAACGCCGTCTTGGCCGGTACGTATTGGTGGCCGGTGCGGCGGCGGCAACGACCGTGGCTACGCAGGCCGCGCCGATTACCGTGATTCTGCCGACGCCGGTGGATGTCCGGAACGGCTTCAATTTGGACATGGACCAGAACGGATTTGCCGAGATTTTCTTTTCGGGCAGCGGCAGCACTGCGTATGCCAGCTACTTTTACACGGCCGATGTCCTTTACGCCGGTACCTTGGCGCAGCAACTGGCGGAGGGAGCGCTGGTCGCGTATTCGGCCTCGAACTGGACCGGGTTTGCGCGGATGAACATTACCCAGACGGCGCCGGCTACGTTCCTGGGCATTCGGTTCCAGTCCACGGCCGGCGGGCCCGAGCGGATTGCGTTTGCGCAGTTTGACGGCCCCCTGCTTTACGGGTACGCGTGGGAACAGGCCAGTTCGATTACGACGTTTGATTTGCGGCAAGCGGCCTCGTCGGACGTGCCCGAACCGGCTACGGGTGCTTTGGCGGCGCTGGCGCTGGGCGCGCTGGCGGTGGCCAGCCGGAAGAAGAAGCAAGCGTAGCGCTGGCGGCCAAGCCATCTCACTGCCGTTAAGCCTGGCCCGTGTATCCGGTGTTCTGCAGGCCGAGTGGGCAGGGCTGCGTCCGCGGTAGGGTCCCGGCCAACTACCCCATTGGGATCGACTGCGGCGAGAGGGCTGTCGATCGGAAGGGGAGAGAGTCCCTGTTGAGGATGCTGGAGGGGGATAGGGGCTTGATTTCGGATACGGATGAGCAATCTCAGGCGATTTGGATCGAATTGCAGCGGCGACGGATGCCGGGGCAGCAGATTCAGAGGGCTCTCGAGATGACGCGACTGGTGCGGAGCATGTTTGCGGCGAATCTGCGGCGGGAGGATCCGGCAATTACCGAGCTGGAGATTCGGCGACGGATGGTGGCGGCCTATTACGGGGCGGAGGTGGGGGAAGCGGGCGGCGGGAGGAACGAGATTCCCGGCGCGTTCGGCGAGCTAGTGACGGCGTTGGAGGCGATGGAGTTGCTTTATGCGGTGGGCGGCAGCATCGCCAGCGCGGCACATGGAATGGCGCGAGCCATGCAGAATGTGGACATGGTAGTGCACGTGCGCCCGCAAGAGGCGTTCGCGTTGGCTGGCCGGTTAGCCAGCAGCTTTGCGGTTGACCCGGAGACCGCGCGAGAAGCTACGGCGGCGAATCGTCCGTTTAACCTCATCCATATGGGATCGGCGATGAAGTTCGATATCTTCCCCATGATGTTCTTCGCGCACGGGGAGGACGAACTGGGGCGGCGGCAGATGCAGGAGGGTACGGGGCTGGTGGCGGAGGGCGCTGTTCCGGTGGTCAGCGCGGAGGACATTGTCCTGGCGAAACTAGCTTGGTACCGGCGGGGTGGCGAGACTTCTGAACGCCAGTGGCGCGATGTGGAGGCGGTGTGGACGATGCGGGGTCCCACACTCGACTGGCCCTACCTGATGCGGTGGGCCAGTGAGATGGGGACGATGGACCTGCTGCGGCGCTTGGCGGGTGGGGACCCCAGCTAGCGGCGGCGCCCGACGGGGGGCAGGA